>JBCAWW010000624.1:0-4027 GCA_038534415.1 Bacteroidota bacterium
AGCCAACACTCCCAATAGCTTTATGGCGACGGAAAAGATGTATGGAGATTTCATCCTCCAGCTGGAATTCAAAGTACATCCCGAAATGAATTCAGGAATCCAGATTCGTTCCAATAGTTTTGCTGAATATCGTGATGGCAGAGTACATGGCTATCAGATGGAAATTGATCCTTCGGAGCGCGCATGGACCGGAGGCATTTATGATGAGGCTCGTAGAGGTTGGTTGTATCCCCTAGAGCAAAATCCAGCCGCTCGCAAGGCATTTCGCCAAAATCAGTGGAATCATTATCGTGTGGAATGTATCGGTAACTCTATCCGGACCTGGGTCAATGGCATTCCGTGTACAGATTTGATTGATGCTGAAACGGCCGAAGGCTTTATCGCCTTGCAAGTCCATAGCATCGGCAAAAAAGATACTCCTGGCAAACAAATCCGTTGGAAAAACATCAAAATCAAAACCAGCAATCTAGTTCCTAGCCCTTATACGGGTATCCCCGTAGTCAATACGATCCCCAATTATTTATCCCCACAAGAGAGAGCGATGGGCTGGGAGATGCTATTTGATGGCCACAGTACTAATGGCTGGCGTGGCGTCTACAAAGAAGCGTTCCCCGATCAGGGGTGGAAAGTAGAAAATGGGGAACTGGTCGTACTCAAATCGGATGGCGGCGAGTCCACCAATGGCGGTGATATCGTGACGGCAGAAGAATACGACCTATTTGAATTTAGCCTAGAGTTCAAACTTACTGAGGGTGCCAATAGCGGAATCAAATACTTTATCACTGAGCAATACAAAGACGGCAAAGGTGGCGGCTCAGCTATCGGTTTAGAGTACCAAATCTTGGATGATGATAAGCATCCAGACGCCAAGAAAGGAGCTGGAGGCAATCGTACTGTAGCTTCGCTTTATGACCTCATACCTGCTCATTCTAGCAAACCTGTGAAAAAAATTGGAGAGTGGAATCATGCTCGGATCATCGTACGTACTAATCGCACCAACGAATGGCCCAATCACCGTGATGGATACGAAACGTTCCGCGGAGCGGAGGTAGAACACTGGCTCAACCATCGCAAGGTGCTAGAATATAATCGTGGCGACCAGATGTTTGACGCCCTCGTCGAACGCTCAAAATATAAGGATTGGGAAGATTTTGGGCATTGGCAAAGTGGACATATCCTGCTTCAAGATCATGGCGACGAAGTACGTTATCGCAGTATCAAAGTCAGAAAACTTAGCGAATAGACCTATCAAAAGCTCACTTATTTATCCAAGCAAAAACACCAATAAAAAGCCTCAAACAAGCAGCCTAAATGCTTAAGGATTAACAATTTACAAATGAAACCAGTTGTATGTTTTGGAGAGATCATGATGCGTCTCTCTAGCCCTCGCTTTGAACGTTTTATTCAAGCCAGCCAGTTTGATGTCATCTATGGCGGTGGTGAATCTAACGTAGCAGTATCTCTTGCTAACTATGGTATTCCAGCCAAATTTGTCAGCCGATTACCAGAAAATGATCTTGGCAAATGCGCCCAAGCCTTCTTACGCAAATTTGGGGTTGACACTTCAGAATTGATTTGGGGTGGCGAGCGATTGGGAATCTATTTTCTCGAAAGCGGAGCCGTCAGTCGAGGCAGTAAAGTAGTGTATGATCGGGCTCATTCCTCGCTTTCTACCATCAAAAAAGGCATGGTAGATTGGGAAACCGTTTTAGCAGATGCCGGATGGTTTCATTGGACGGGTATCACGCCGGCTGTTTCACAAGGAGCGGCAGATGCTTGTCTAGAAGCGATTCAGATAGCCAATCGCTTAGGAGTGCCTGTTTCTACCGATCTCAATTTTCGCAAAAACCTATGGAAATACGGCAAAAAGGCGGGCGAGGTAATGGAGGAATTAGTCGCTGGTTGCGATGTGATCCTGGGGAATGAAGAAGACGCCGAAAAAGTCTTTGGCATTCATCCTGAAGGGGTAGATGTAACCCAGGGGCATGTAGAGGCAGAGGCATACGAATCTGTGGCGACTCAATTGATGGCGAAGTTTCCGAGGGCCAAAAAGATCATTATCACCCTCCGCGGTTCTATTTCTGCTTCGCACAACTCTTGGTCAGGGGTACTTTGGGACGGGGAGAAATTATTTACCGCTCCAACCTACCAAATCACGCATATTGTAGATCGTGTAGGCGGTGGCGACAGTTTCATGGGTGGGCTGATTTATGGCTTACTCACTTGGCCCGAAGATCATCAGCAGGCGTTAAATTATGCTGTGGCAGCTTCTTGCTTGAAGCATACGATCCATGGCGATTTCAACTTGGTCAGCGTCGCTGAGGTAGAAAAATTGATGAGTGGAGATGCTAGTGGTCGGGTAAGCCGCTAGTCGCGGAACGCTTATTTTTGCCTTTACAATAAATTTGATATGCCTAAATTTTCTAGAATAGAAGTCGCTAGCGAGCTGTATAGCAGCGGATTGATGCCCTTGTTTTATCATCCCGATTTAGCAATCTGCAAAGCCATCGTCCATGCTTGTCATGCGGGCGGGATCAGATTGATGGAGTTTACCAATCGTGGTGATTTTGCCCATTTGGTTTATGGTCAATTGCGCCAATATCTGCATCAAAATTTGCCTGATATGATATTGGGGATTGGTTCGGTTGTAGACGGTGCTACCTCCTCACTTTATATCCAATTGGGGGCGGACTTTGTGGTTTCTCCCATCCTCAACAAAGAAATGGCCCTAGCCTGCAACCGCCGCAAAGTGATGTGGGGTCCCGGTTGTGCAACCTTGAGTGAAATCAATCAGGCCGAAGAATGGGGAGCAGAACTTGTCAAGATTTTTCCTGCGGGGCAGATTGGCGGCCCTGCTTTTATCAAAGCCGTCAAAGGTCCTTGTCCTTGGAGTAGCATTATGCCTACCGGAGGGGTGAGTCCAGAAAAAGAAAACCTAAAAGCATGGTTCTCTGCTGGAGCAGCTTGCGTAGGGATGGGTTCGAAATTGGTATCCAAGGATATTGTTGCCCGCCAAGCTTGGGATGAACTGAGTGGTTTAGTAGAAAGTACCTTACAGACGATCAAAGAGGTTCGGGCCTAAACCGTAGCAATCTGGAGTTGTTGTAAGCTTTGACTTAATCCTTCCAATTGTTCTAGGCTCAAACCATAGCGATTGGCTTTAATCGAGATAATTAAGCGTTTCTGAGAATATATTTTCAGGGACGCTTTTTCTATTTGATAGCTCAAAGCTGAAAACGGAATATGAAGTAGCTGGAAGTTGGCCCACGGTTTATAATAGGCGATCAACAATTGTTTTTGCAAGGGATCTAGGGATAGCCTAAGCAGGGAAGTTTGCGTATGATCAATGATTAAATAAACCATGACCACGGCCAGCAATATCCAAATTAATCCTATCGGACTGAGCAAGACCGCCCCAATCCAAAGCCAAATACTAAATCGGCGCACTAAGGCCCGACGGCCGTTCGGATTTTTGAAAACAAGCGTCATCGACTGACCGTTACCGTAGGGCTAATCACCTCCTCACTCCAATTGCCGGCACGATCTTTAAGTTTGATGGTAAAAAAGACCTCTTCTTGCTGACCATTGCCGAGCAAAAACAATCGATTGAGCGGCACGATAAAAGTACCTTCAATCGGGACCTCCTGCCCTACTGGCGCAATCGGCGGTACGTGATACCAATCCGGCTCATCCAAACGGCTATCCTGTACCCAAAGGGTCTTTTCATCGGGGTCTGGATCTCCAATATCCCCATCATAATCGAGATATTCTACCACCAACTCCAGGTCATCTACAAATTCTTGCACGCTCTCAGGAGTGAGCGTGAGCACCTTGATAGAAGGCTCAACTGGACGAGGTTCTTTTTCTACCGGAGTGGTACAAGCGGCCGAGAAAAGGAGCCAAAATCCAATTATGAGATAGCTGATTTGTTTCATTATTAGCCTCAAATTATGAATATTTTGCTGTAAGAGTTCTCTAAAACTAAGCTGAATAAGCTTTGCGTAGAATGATAAATTTCGAATAAGCA
>JBCAWW010000625.1:0-4026 GCA_038534415.1 Bacteroidota bacterium
CAAGCTTTTGACCATATTATTCAACTACCACAAATAACCGCCGGATGGTACTTTTTGACCGTTCGAACTGAAAGATATTTGTGGTAGTTGAATAATATGGTCAAAAGCTTGCTTGGCTTGAGTATCTACAGATTGCTGATAAATAGTTTTGCCTAATATATCACTGACTGCAAGCTCAATTGTTTCATTATCAAGGGATAATCCTGTGAGGTGAAAATTGCCATTATTAGGATTGGGAAAAACTTGGAGCTGAGCGTTCTGCGGAGCAGGCCCTAAAGAAGTTAAGGCAGTACCCTGCAAATTGATGTTGTCTAAATAGATGGAGAGGCCGTTTTCAAATTTACTGTATTGAAATTGGAAGACTACTTGTTCGCCCTGCAAAGCCGATAAATCCAAACTGATCGTCTGCCAATCTTCGCATTGGGGGATCCAAACATCAGAGGTGTCTACGCCAATTATTGCGGTAGCTAGGGCATTGTCTGAGAGATTGAGCAAAGGCATATTAGAAAAAGTCTCTCCGCAATCGGTCGAATAAAGCACCTGAAAACGTTCGCCATTAAAAGCAGAAGGCCTGATTGGGTCGAAAGCATAGGCATAATCAAACTCTAGTACGGGATTTTGGACCGAGCGTAGATCAAACATAGGGCTACGGAGGCCATCCTCTAAGCCTGCCGCAAAGGTGAACTGATTGTTCATAAACATGCAGCTAGTCTGGTCCCCATTGTTGGGATCACAGCCTCTCTCGATCAACTGCCAGCCGATACCGCTAGGATTGTCTAGGGTCCAACTTTGGGGGAGGCCATTTTCAAAGTCTACCTGATGAGGGGCGGTGATCCAGGGGAGAAAATTGAAGTCGCTTCTAAGGGTGTCATTTAGGGTATAGCCATCTGACTGAGCGTTCGGCGAAGCCGTAAATACCTTGACTTGATGCGGCCCAGGTGTCAATGCTTGTCCCAAACTAAGGTTGAGGGTATCTGTCTCTGTATAATTGATATTGCCGTTCCAAGCCGTTTGGATGACTGGACCATTGTCAATTTGGTAGAAAATATCAGCGCTTTGCAAGGGCGCTAAGCCAAAATTACGCAGGCTAATCTGGATGCTTTGCGGGCTTTCACAGAGGTTGAGGCCTGGTTGCATAATCTCGGTAATGCCTGCGTCATAAGGAATGGGGATTCGGCATACATGCGAATTGATCAAACTAGGCCGGAGGTTGCGCAAGACCACACGCATTCGTTCGACCTGACCTGGGGTGAATCGCTTGCGGCAAACGGCCTGATTGTAATCCATGTATAGGTCATTGAAATCCGTGGTATCTGACTGGAAAGGATTATTGATACTGCTATCATCGGCGTCAGTTTGGCAATGATTGGCTGGGCCACAACCTTCGAAGTAGATGGCATCATCGGGAGGCGTATCACACACTCTATCTCCTTGGATCAAGCAGTCATCATTTTGGCAACCTTGATCAAAGGGGTGGGGAAGACCTAGGTAATGGCCTACTTCATGGGCTAGGGTGCCGCTATTGGCTTTTGAACTCCCGATTTGAGAATGAAGCATGACTATACCATCATAAAAATCACCAGCCGCATAAGGATAGTAGGCATAACCTGCTACTCCACCCCCCAATAAAGTCCGCGCGACATAGATATTGAGGTATTGATCAGTCGGCCAATAAAACTCCTGCTTCATGGCAAAATCATCATTGGGGCCTATTTCGGTAAAGGGAGTAACAAATCTTTCAATACCGTTTGTCGGGAATCCATTAGGATCGACTTGGGCCATACAAAATTGGATACGTACATCTGCTCCTCTGGTACTATCGTAATAACCAATGTTGCGAAAAGCCTCATTGACATTGTCCATTTCTATATATACTCGACTGTCGGAGATGTTTTCGCCTTGATTGAGATGGAGAATGTGCCAAATAACCGGAATGGTATAGACAATGGTATCATCCGTGCGCGTCCCACTCAATTGTCTTTCGGCTAAGATTTTTTCTTTGAGGAGGCGATCGGTCTGATAGATTTGCCAGTCATAATCAGGCCGTTGAGCGCGGATTTGATTTTCGATGATGTCGGAGCCGCATTCGATTTGAGCGAGTAGGGGCGAGTAAAAAGAAAAACTTAAAAAGAAAAGAAGTAGAAGAGTCGATATTCGCATGGAGAAATTTTATTTACAAACTGATAAAAATACAAAAAGTTATGCTTGCGAAATCAATTCGGGCTTACTACTTTTGCAACCCGTGTTCACCAAAGCACTGAAAATTATCTGCCCGGGTGGTGGAATTGGTAGACACGTTGGTCTCAAAAACCAATGGCGCAAGCCGTGCCGGTTCGAGTCCGGCCCCGGGTACAAAGAGATGCGAGCAATTGCATCTCTTTTTTTGTTTGTATACAATCCAAAGCAAAAAGCTCCCCTTACATTCCACATTTTTCCTATTTTCACCCCATGCAAGCCCAAAACATCTCCCAAGTCGTTGCTTTCATGGATCAAATCATGGCTGATGGCTCCCGGGCCGGCAATGCCATGGGTTATTTTGCGGGTATGTATCGTTTGGTGACCTTGACGGTCAAGGAGGCGGCGGAGGCAGGAGAGTTTGAGGACAATGAGCGCATGAAGGCCCTAGTGGTCGAGTTTGCCAATCGCTATCTCAAGGCTTATGCTGCTTATCAAGCGGAGGAGTCCTTGAGCCGTTGTTGGGGGGAGGCTTTTGATCTGGCTGCTTCGCAGAACGCTTTGATCTTGCAGCACCTATTTATGGGGATGAATGCCCATATCAACCTGGATTTAGGCTTCTCAGCTGCTAAGCTTTGTGAAGACTGTGATATACAAGAGCTGAAACAAGATTTTTTGACCATCAATATTATCCTCGCCAACTTAGTCAATGAGGTGCAAAATCGTCTCAAGCCTGTTTCTCCTCTCATTAGGTGGGCTGATAGACTAGGCGGTAAGTGGGATGAGAAATTGGCTGGACTTAGCCTTGCCAAGGCAAGGGATAATGCTTGGGAAATCGCTCAAAAGGCGGCGCAGCTCTCGGGCGATGAATTACATACCTTTGAAATTATCACCGATAAAAAAGCCGCCCGCATCGCACGCTTGATAAGCGTTCCCGAAGGGATGAGACTCAAATTTTGGATCAAACTCGTGAGTCTATTGGAGAGTAAAGATAGCGCCAAGGTTACCGCCGCGCTTTGGCAACAAGGCTGGCAGGTGATAAAGTGAAAATACCACAACCCCAGTGAGTCATCGAATATTGGCCTTGCGCGTAGACCTCTTTCAAGAGGTTGTGGCCTGTGCGAGCGGAGATGTTTGGCTGGCAGGCGATAAAGTGAAAATTTCACCTTCTCTTAATATTAGCCATCAAGAAAATTTACTAGTTTTCGCTATGGCTAAATTCAACGCAAATTCCAGCTCCCTTTGGGTGCAAAAACGAGTAATCGCCTTTATCAATGGCGCTAAAAAAGCTTCAGATATTGTTGAGGGAGTTAAAGATTCACCCAACAATGGGCAAGGTTATGGCATAGGCGAGACCGTCGCTAATCGCATCCTTGCAAAACGCAATAGTCTCCCCGGACGTCGCTTCCGTTCGATCGAACAGTTTTCGGATATTGAAGGGCTGGGAGAAGATAAGTTTGATGACCTCCTCAATACTTTCAACATTTTGTCAGCCGAAGAATTTCGCAACAAAATGTTTACTGATAAATTCCTCTTTGATAATTGGGAGCTTTCACATCATACTATCCAATTACCTGATCTCAAAAACTTCCAACAGACGGTGGGAAGTACCGAAAGCCTAAAGCACTTTGTCGCCGAGCAAATCAATACTTTGGTATATAAAGAGCAGCAAAATCGTACGCTAGCTAAGCTTGCCTCTCAAAGCATTCGCACTGCTTATGTCGAAAACCACCCCGAAGCATATCTTGGCAGTTACGCTTGGGCCCTTTGGTTTTTTGGCTTTGATGCCGATAATTGGTTCTCTTTTGAGGCTATGCGTCTTCGGATAGAAAGCTACCTCAGCACCTTTTA
>JBCAWW010000626.1:0-4019 GCA_038534415.1 Bacteroidota bacterium
GGCCTCAATTGCGGATTAAGGTGCAAATCATGATTTGAGCCTTTTTCTAGTGGTTTTTTTTCTGCCGCTTCGCGGAACGCTTATTCTTCTTTAAGCGCGTCTTCTGTAAAATGCCCTTTGCGTTTGGGCTGAGCAAACTTCTTTTTATTGAAGGTCTTTGACTCACCTTTAGGGATCGAAAGGCTTTGCCATTCGGAGCCTTTGAGCATGCGACCTACATACACGATTTGACCAACATGGTAGGCATAGTGTGCCAATTGGCGATTGATCGCCTCAGGGATGCTGTGGCCTACGTTGCGGATATAGATGAGCTGCTCATGGTGTTCGGCTTTGATGCTGTCCATGGCATGGAACACACAGTCCCAGCCTGCGGCCCACTTTTCTTCTAGCTCTGCCCTCGTTTGGATGCTGGCTTCAAATTCTCCGTCGCGATCGCGCCATTCTTTTTCGCCATCAGCCGTGAGAAAGTCAGTCCACCTCGAAAGCATATTGCCCCAAAGATGCTTGACCATAATGGCGATAGAGTTGCTCTCAGGATTGAACTGCCAAAATAATTGCTCATCCTCTAATTGGGCAAAGGTCTTATCGCCGAGGAGTTGGTAGTACTGAAATTGTTTGCGGGTGCTTGCTAGGTAGTTTTCGATCATAGAAGTCTATGGATTATTGGCGAGCCATTGGGTCCGCCTTTGGTCTGGCAAATGTGTGATCGAAAAGTCTTTAAACTCAGCCTGAAAGCCCTCGCCATCGGGCGAAGCCGCCATCATGCCCACCATCAGCGGGCGATTGTCCGGAAAATGGGCCAGTCTGACCATTTGGTAGTTTGTCCCATCGAGCGCGTAATGTAGCTCCACAGCATCCAATCGGCGTATCGCTTTGAGCCAGATTTGCTCGGGCTGATGAGCCAGCGGTAGGATGCTCCAATCACTTTTATCTCTCGTAACTACAGCGCTGATATTGATCTTTTCGTCTACATACTCGACCCCAAACTTGATCCAATTGGCTGCATCGATCCGGAGCATCAAGCCCATCTGATCATAGCGTGTTTGGTAGTCGGCCTGTATACTCACCTCAACGGAAAATTCACCCCCACGGTTCTGAAAATAAAAGGGACCATCGTCCACCGTAAAGGCATAGTGCGTTTCGCGCCAATAATCTGTCTTAGCCGTTACAAATAGGCTTAGGCTGTTAGCCCTGAACTGCCAATCTTGTGGCTCGTTATACCATTGCATAAGATGTTATTGAAGGCGTTGAAAAAAATTAAGCTTTGGACAATAGTTTGCTCAGCTTTTGCCACTCTTTTTCACGGTTTTGCCAAAAATTGCGGGCCCATATGCGATGCACTTTCCAGCCTCTTGCGACTAAGGCTTGCGGTCGATAAACTTCCCGTTCTTTTGGACTTTCGCCACTAAAGTAATAACTGCCTTCGCACTCAATCCCTAACAAAAATGCCTCATCTTCTTGACTCGTTTTGACGGCAAGATCAAGTTTGTACGAAGTCTCCCCGAAGTGGCGTTCTACGAAGTAGCCCTCCTCCAGCAAGCGCTCATAAAAGTAGTCTGATATCGGATTGCTGACCTGCTGGGTGATGTCCCCGCTATGTTGGCGATTGAGCAATTGTACCGCTTCTGTCTCGCGCTGGGCACTGATAGCTCTGACATATTGCAAATAGTCTTTGAACAGCCGAGGTCCCTCATTTTTGACCTCCGCTACCTGCAATTGATGAGGTTCAAATGAACAAATGAGGTAGGATTTTTTGCGGGCACGACTGATGGCTACATTGAGACGATTTTCTCCTCCTGCCATGCTCAGGAGACCAAATTGAGCATTGACGCGTCCTTTGGCATTGGGGGCATAGCCAACCGAAAAGATGATGATATCGCGCTCATCTCCTTGAACATTTTCGATATTCTTGACAAAAAGCCCCTGAAACTCTTCTTGCTCCGTCTTGTGTAAGGCGGCAGAAAGGCGATCATAAGCCTTGGGATCGCTATGAGCTAAGATTTCGAGTTCTGCGTCGAGCAAGTCCTTGATCAGTTCTTGCTGATGATAATTGAAGGTAACCACCCCAAGGCTCGGCTCATCTGGCCGTTTGAGCAATTGCATGATCAGCTCGATCACGCGTTCTGCCTCGGGACGATTGCGATTGTTTTGCCACTGGCCCATGACGCTGATCCACTCCAAAGTAGGCTGGTTGAGCGGGTTGGGTTTGGCCGGCGGTAATACTTGGAGTTTGCCCTCATAAAAGGCTTGGTTGGAAAAGTTGATCAGCTCTGCCTCTTGGGAGCGATAATGCCAATTGAGGTGGGTCGGTGCGAATCGTGTCCTTGCCAAATCGAGCAAACTTTCGACTTCTAGCGCGATTTCAGATTCGACAAACTCAGCCTCAGCGTCTTCATAGCGCACTTTATACATATCTAAGGGCTGCAACTGCTTGGGATCTCCCGCGATCACGGCCTGCTTGCCCCGCAACAATACCGGAATGCCCCGCTCGACATAACACTGTGAGGCTTCGTCAAAAATGATGACATCAAAAAAGTCCTTCTGCATCGGGAAGATCGCTGAAACCGATTCCGGTGAGGCCAACCAACAAGGAGCCAATTGTTGCAATCCTTCCTCCCAGCATTCACGCACGAGTTTTCGGACCGACCAAAGTCGTCGCTTTTTACTCACCTGATGATAGATCGTACGATAAGTGATCGGATTGCCAAGACGATTATACTCTTGGCGTTCGAGGATATGCTCTTTAAGGCGACGTTGAATGAGTTCGGTTACTTTTTGCTGGCTTTGCTCTACCTTCTCGACATAGTCTCTTCTTTTCCTGTCCCAGGAACGGCTACTCACTTCCGCTAAGATGGGCGTCTGCTTTTCGCTCCATTCGATCCATTGGCAGTAAACACTATTGCGAAAAGCTTGTAAAAAATCCTTCTCTACGGTCTCCGGACCAATTTGCAGTTTGAGTAAATCGATGGCTTGTTGTTCGAGCGTAGTGGTATTGGCCAATAGCTCGTCCATCGCTTTGAGGTCGGGAAAGTCTCGGTTAAAAGTCTCGCTAAGCGCTGCCAAATAATCATGTACTGCGGTCGGTTCTTTGATCGCTTCCCGGATGGGTTCGATCTGTTTGGGATGAAGATAGCTCATCCAGTCTCGTTCGCAGTCCTGCAAGTGAGTTGTAAAAGTGGCTAGGCTATCAATCTGTTGCATAGAATGTTGCCATGCCTTCATGTCAAAGCGGCCTTTTTTGAAGCTCGGACCGATTTTTTGAAAAAAGGTAATCTCCTTGATAAACAGATAGGCGGCCAGTTCTTCTCGGCGTTCGTCCAACCATTCTCGTTTTACCTCCTGATCGTTGAGCAGGGGGAAATCATGGAAAAAAGGCCGCTCGTAATGCTTACTATTGAGTTTGCTGAGGCGTCGGTAACTGCGGATATCCTTGCGCAGGGCGAGAATATTGGGCGTATTGAGCTCTAGTTGCAG
Source organism: Bacteroidota bacterium (assembly GCA_038534415.1). GTDB lineage: Bacteria > Bacteroidota > Bacteroidia > J057 > J057 > JBCAWW01. The sequence goes on from JBCAWW010000626.1 coordinate 3,475, forward strand.
ACTGCCAAAAAAGCGTTTGACATATCGCTTGGCTTTGATATAGTCCAAACTGAGCCAACTAAAGCTGTTTTTTTCCTCCTTATAGTAGATTTGGGTATTGCGCTCTAGGTCATTTAGGAATTCCCAATGGCTATCATCGAGCAGTTGGCGTTCATCTATGGCATCGAGTTTTTTTTCAAACTCGTCTAAGATTTTGGCGAGGGTAGCAGGCTTACGTTTTTCGATTTTGAGGACTTCGACAGCCTCGCGGATACGATGGTTTTGGAGGAGAGTATCCGCTTCGCGGAACGCTGCGATTCGTTCTTGATTGAGGGCTGGTTCAAGGATGCGGGTGCTCAGGTTTTGGCTAAGTTGCTGATAGCTTTGGTGAATCTCCGCTAGTTGGGAGGGAAGCTGATCCACTTTGGCCTGTAAGTTTTGGCGTTCGGCGAAGCCGTATGACCGGAAAGAAAGCCGAAATAACCAAGGGTAATCATTGGCCAGTAAATCTCGATAGCCTCGAACAACTGATCAGTAAGCTCGCTGCGATCTTTGACTATCAAGAT
>JBCAWW010000627.1:0-4016 GCA_038534415.1 Bacteroidota bacterium
GCCGAGGCGATCTTGACTGTACTCAGAGCTAAGTTTACCGATTGCCGCGGGTGTGCCAGGCTGCACCGTATCACCATGTACGAGCCAATTGCCTCTTTCAAAGACACGAGTCGTCCGCTGCTCTTCTAGGACTTGCTCCATCATGACAGGAGTATTGTCCTGGGCGATCCAATCTGCGATTGCTGCTTGATCTTGCTCACTCACCCAATCTTTGAGACGAGGATAGTCGCTCGATAGATCACGATCACGGCTGGTATTGAAAAATGCGTAGACTTGATAAAATTCGTCATGCTCGATGGGATCATAAGGATGATGATGACATTGGACACAGCCGATGGTCATGCCTTGCCAGACTTCCATCGTCGTATTGACTCTGTCGATGACAGCAGTAACGCGAAACTCTTCGTCATCGGTGCCCCCCTCGTCATTGCTCATGGTGTTGCGATGAAATGCGGTAGCGATCATCTGCTCCTCCGTTGGATGGGGGAGCAAGTCCCCCGCCAATTGCTCGATGGTAAATTGGTCAAAGGGCATATCTGCATTGAAGGCATTGATCACCCAATCGCGATAGCGCCACATAGAACGAAAGCGGTCTTTTTGATAGCCTTGTGAATCGGCATAGCGTGCCAAATCTAACCACATCGCGGCCCAGCGTTCCCCGAAGTGGGGAGAAGCCAAAAGACTATCGACAATCTGTTCGTATGCTTCAGGCCGCTCATCCTGCAAGAAAGCTTCGATTTCTGCGGGGCTGGGAGGCAGACCGATAATATCTAGTGAAAGTCTTCTGATCAGGGTTTGTTTATCGGCTCGCTCGGCAGGGCTTAGGCCCTCTTGGTCCAAGCGTTCGCCGATGTAGGCGTCAATCGGAGACTCAGCAGAAGCGAACTGCTGCTCTACTTGAGGGGGAATAAAGGCCCAGTGCGTCTCCCATTCGGCCCCTTCATCGATCCATTGGACGAGGAGTTGGGTTTCTTCCTCCGTCAGGGGATCTTGTTCGAGCGGCATCCGTAATTCGGGATCAGTATGCTGGATGCGTTTGATCAATTCGCTGCCCTGCCCATCACCGGGTATAATCGCCGCCAAACCAGACTCAGCGGCTCTGAGGGCTTCCTCCCTAAAGCGAAGGCCCAAGCCTCCATTTTGCTTGACGCCTCCGTGGCAGCCAAGGCATTTTCCATTGAGAATGGGGCGAATTTGAGTGTTGAAGTTGATCTTTTGAGGACCAGCTTCTTGACAAGCCTGACTCAGGAATAGCAATAAAAATATCCCCCCCAGCAGTAGTAGTCTCATAGTAGCCTTGATGATGATTTTGCCTCTCCTTATTCCCTCCCAAAGAAGAGAGGGGAGGACTCAACTTTTTAAATCTATTTTATAAGTTATCGAAATTCCCTCCGATCGTCAATGTGCACAATACGGGAACGATGCCAGATTTGAGATTTTGACTTGAGGGAGCGATATTTCCGATATGGCAAAAACACCTCTTTGGAAACGTAAATGGTTTCGCTTCTTGTTTACTTTGCTCCTACTGATAGGAGTCGTCAAGATGTATAATCTGGATTTATTGGGGCCAGAACCCGCAGGGAAGAGCCCCATCATCATTGCCCATCGCGGTTTATCCGCCCAGGCTCCGGAAAACACTCTCAGCGCGATACGACTGGCGCTAGAAGAGGAGGTGGATATGATCGAATTTGATCTGCATATGAGTCGCGATCAGGTGCCTGTGGTGATCCATGATCCGACTTTGGAGCGTACGACGGATGGCAGCGGACAGGTCAAAGAGATGAGTTTGTTTGAGCTGCGCAAGCTAGATGCGGGTGCTTGGTTTGGGGACGCCTACCTCGGCGAACGCATCCCCACCTTGACCGAAGTCATGGCGCTGGTCCAAGGCAAAAGCAAACTCCTGATCGAATTGAAATGGGATGATGAAGGAGAAGTCTATCCGGGATTGGTGGACAGCGTGCTGGCCGAAATAGCGCGATTTAATGGCCAGGAATGGTGCGTGATCCATACTTTTGATGCCTCGATGGTGCGTGATGTACGCAAAAAAGCTCCTGAAATAGAGGTTCAGAAGCTCATTTTATATGATCTGTCAATAGTACCCGGCCATATCGACCGCAAATGGCAATGGACAGATGGCAGTACGTTCGACGAAGGCGTAAGTGGGATCAATGTCTGGCTCAAAGCCCTGAGCCCTCGCTTGGTCAATCGGATCCACGCCCAAGGCAAAAAGGTCTATGTCTATACCGTCAATGAGCTGGATGATGTTGCTTATTGTAAAAAGCTTGGGGTTGATGGTTTGATTACGGATGGCTTGCCTTAGGGCATAAGCCCGTTTCAAAATCGCCAGCCAATCGAAAGTTCCGTGAATGGGCTGGTATTGATCAAGAAAGGTGTTTGCTCAGCTTGGGGAAAAAATCCGAACTCAGTAGTATCATCCTCCAAACGGTCAATGAGTTGGTTCCGGTTTAGGCCCACTGAGAGGGCAAATTCTGCCCTGATTACGAGTCGATCGATCGGAAGATATTCTACACCAAGCCCCCAAGCCAGGGACGCATGCACCACAAGCCATTCGGTATGCTCTTCGACAAGAGTGGTGAAGGTGTCAAAGCTTCCTACTCTTTCTACCCATTGCCGACCTAGGACAAGATCTGCCAAGGCATAGGCCCGGAAGTGTTTTGAAAAGTCATCTCCCCAAAATCGATACTGAATCCCACTAGTGAGATGGAGGCCGCGTGCACTGTTCCGTACAAAAGAAGTTGAGCCCGCATCTCTCAATTCGTAGCTAAGCAAAGGCAGGTAGTCAAGGCCTGCTCGCAAAGAAAGTCGTTCGCCATAGTCATAGCGATATTCTAGGCCTGGAAATACAAAGCGAGAGGGTGGCTCTATGGGGGTAATAACGCCAAGGTTACGAAATGAACTTGCAAAGTTGAGGGAGAGGCTGTTGCGCAAAACCTTGTCTTGGGCTGTGAGGCTAAAAAATAGGCCAAGAAGGCAAATGCTTAGTAAAATTCTTTTCATGGTAGTTTGGCTTTATTTGTAAGACTTATTTTACCATGATTTCGTTATTAAAATCTGCTTAGATTTTGGCTAGTAGTTCTGCGGAGCAGTAGAAAATCTACAAAGACCTTTCGGCTACGCTCAAGATGACAATTAGGTGGAAAGCGTGCCAGGCAGTTGAAAAATCAGATTGTCATCCCAGCCGAATGAAGGAGCATGAGCGACTAAATGAGAGCAGGGATCTGGTGCGACGAGCGTTCTGCGAAGCAACAAAACAAAAGATGCCGGATATGTTGGTCGTACACATCCGGCATAGATATTAGATCTTACAATTGATCAGCGCTTCAAAAAAGGCGTCTTGACAATCTCAGCGGCGACGGGCTTGTTGCGAATCATAATGTCGAGTTTGCTACCGACAGCAGCATGCTCCACGGGTACATAACCCATACCGATGCCATTGCCCATCACAGGGCTGATTGATCCAGAGGTTACACTGCCGACTTCTTGTCCATCGACGGCAATTGGGTAGCCGCTGCGCGGAATACCGCGTCCCTCTAACTGAAAGCCTACTAACTTACGTTTGAGGCCTTCTTCCTTTTGTTTGGCGAGGAAATCACGACCGATGAAGTCGCCTTTTTTCATTTTGGTGATCCAGCCAAGACCCGCTTCTAGGGTAGAGGTGGTATCATTGATATCATTGCCGTAGAGCATATAGCCCATTTCGAGCCGTAGGGTATCGCGTGCCCCTAGCCCAGTTGGGATCAAACCAAACTCTTGGCCAGCGTCCATGATGTCGTGCCAAATACGTTCTGCATGCTGATTCCACAAAAAGACTTATGAATGCTGGAAAGGTACTTTTAATGGGGCTGAGAAATCTTTGATCGCCACGACTGGCTATACTGGCGAGCGTACCTTCGAAGTCTTTTTGTGGAATCAGCATGCAGAGCATATAGCCCATTTCGAGCCGTAGGGTATCGCGTGCCCCTAGCCCAGTTGGGATCAAACCAAACTCTTGGCCA
>JBCAWW010000628.1:0-4009 GCA_038534415.1 Bacteroidota bacterium
TGCTGCAGCATTGTTATAGATAATATTTCTTTCGATCCAAAAGCGCACATCTGCTGCTCCAGCTCCAATATTGTCGATGATTTTTATACCGTCTTGGGGATTGTTATGAATTTCGTTGTTGCGTATGCTAAAATCTGGGGTGCCAGCGACCGTAGCATTCGAAAGTTGAATGCGGATTCCGTCGCTTTGATTATTGTTTATATCGTTGGCTTCAATGCTTAGCTGTGGCAGGCCTGAAAGGAAAATACCAACCCCAAATTGGTTGCCAATATCATTGTTGGCAATGGTGCCACTGCCATCGCCGATCCACTGGATTGCATCTCCATTTTGCTGGAAGAAGTTATCGTCAATAAGGACATTTTGAGCGTCTCCGACGCGAATACCAGCGATATTGTTTAGGAGGAAGATATTGTCTTCCAGCGTGCCGCCGGCATTGTTTTGAATCTCAATACCAATGGGATTGTTGATAATTTGATTGTCCCGAATCCCTCCATCAGCAGAATTGTCTACGCCTACTGCACCTCCAATAATCCTAAAACCGATCAGGCGGTTGGTATTGCCTGCGACAGCGTCAATCGTTACGACCGTACCCGCCCCAGCCATTTGGAGGACTGTGTTTTGGATATCTAATTGGTTGTTGGAATTGATGTACTCGGAGGTGAGCACGACAGCTTTGTTGATAACAAAGGGTCCATTATAAGTACCGTTAGCGACCAAGATGGTATCCCCATTGTTTGCGGCAATCATTGCGGCATTGATGGTGGGCTGGTCGGCGGGAACTTGGATGGTAGCCGCAAAAGTGGAATTAGCAAAGAGGGGAAAAAGAACTATCATCCCTAGAAGGGATGCAAAATATAGACGTTTGATCATTACGTATATCGAGAATTTCCTGTGTATCGAACGGCAAATATGAATGACTTTTCCCAAAAACAAAATATTGACTGTATGGATGGACAATATTTTTGCTTAAGTGGGGGCAATTTTTTAGAAAGGCGGTGTATCCAATGTTTTCATGATAAAGAATCCATCTTCACCTTGTTTTTGGTAGAGTGGCATCAATATCTGGCCATCAGCGGGGCAAAGTATCTCACCTTCATGGTCATGCGCTAAGCGTTCTCCGGAGGAGACAGCCTGAAAATTTTCATAGCCCGGCTCCATCACAAAGGCATCGCTGGCTTCGATAGGATGGCGATAGATCACTTTGAGAAAGCGATCCAGCTTTTGGGTAGCAGATTTGAGGCGTTGAGGGTATTGGGCAAAATTGGGAACTTCTTCTGGCTGGATACATCCCGCTTCGGCCAATAATATCCAAATGGCTGCTTCATGATTATCGATCGCCTTAGGGTTGTCGTGTTGCCCAGATTCAAAGGCGAGCCCTACTAGGCCATTTTCTTCAAAAAATCGACTAGTGGTAAGAGCAAGTTCGTCAACTAAGTTGAACACAACTGGCGCAAAAAGGCTTTCGGCTAAGCGGCGAATCCGCTCTCCTTCCGTTACAATGCTAAAGATGCCCCCTTCCCCAGAAGTAGTATGCAGGTCTACGTAGATTTGAGGGCTATAACTGCTGCTCATGGCAGGGTCGATTAAGGCCAAGATTTCTAATAATTCGGCCTCTTCACTATTTAGTTGGTCAGCAGGGAGGGCTTTTATGCGAGCAATTTCTTCACTAGACCAAAGGCGATTGAGATCTCTGTCAATGTATCGTTCTTGCAGCGCCAAAGCCTTACAGTTGCCGCAAAGGCCAAGGAATCGTCCCAGGAAGGGGATTTCTTCCTCCTCTAAACGTTTAAATACTCTTCTCAGAGCGTATACCCCCGCAGGCTCGTTGCCATGTAGTCCGGCTAACACAAAAAGTAGTGGGCCCTCAGTGCCTCTTTGAAAATCTCCTATAATTCGATTTGGTAAACTTGCCTCCATATATCTCAAAAATCACAAAATCAGTGCATATATAAAAAGGAAAATAGAGGTGGTAAAACCAGCCTCTATTTTCCAAGTCTTATTACTAACAATATATTAGCCTTCTATTTCAGAAGCAATAGATGAACGAGCAAAGTCTGCGTTCATACGAGCAATATTGGTAATGGAAATTCCCTTAGGACATTGTACCTCACAAGCACCAGTATTGGTACAGTTGCCAAAACCAGCTTCGTCCATGGTATTGACCATACGCTGGACGCGCGTCATACGCTCTGGCTGCCCTTGTGGCAATACGCCTAAGTGCGAGATTTTAGCAGAGGTAAAGAGTGCCGCAGAAGCATTTTTACAAGTTGCTACACATGCACCACAACCGATACATTCGGCTGCATTCATGGCTTCATCCGCGATTAGCTGCCCAACCGGAATTTCATTGGCATCAGGAGCACTACCGGTACGAGCCGTGATATAACCACCCGCTTCGATAATATGGTCGAAAGCAGAACGGTCTACCATCAAATCTTTGATAACCGGAAATGCCGAAGCTCTCCAAGGCTCAATGAAAATGGTGTCTCCATCGTTGAAGCTACGCATATGCAACTGACAGGTAGTCGTCATGCGGTGAGGTCCATGAGCTTGACCGTTGATCATTAGGCCACATGAACCGCAAATACCTTCACGACAATCATGATCAAATGCTACGGGCTCGCCTCCATCATTGATCAACTTTTCGTTGAGCATGTCCATCATTTCGAGGAAGGACATATCCTCGGTCACATTATCGAGATCGTAACCCACGATCGCTCCTTTATCTTGTGGGCCCTTCTGGCGCCATATTTTTAGAGAAAGTTTCATTTTCGAATCTGTTTGAGAGGATTATTTATATGAACGAGTTTTGAGCTCTACGTTCTCGAACTCGAGTTCTTCTTTGTGCATAGTATGTTCGCCAGGACCGTGATATTCCCAAGCGGCCACGTAGGCAAAGTCTTTGTCATTACGCAGGGCTTCTCCTTCTTCTGACTGATATTCTTCGCGGAAGTGTCCACCACATGATTCTTCGCGATGCAAGGCATCGTCAATCATCAGTTCACCTAGTTCCATAAAGTCGGCGAGACGCCAAGCTTTTTGAAGTTCTGGGTTATAATCAGAATCAGAACCTGGGACATTTACATTTTCCCAGAAATCAGCTCTTAGCGCCTTGATTTTGGCTTTTCCTTGGAGGAGGCCTTCCCGATTACGGGCGATACCGCAATGATCCCACATCAACTGTCCTAATTCTTGGTGAAAAGAATCAACTGAACGTGGCTTAGGGCCATTGATACTGAGGAATTTATCGGTTTCAGCTCTGACTTTTTCTTCTGCCTCAGCAAAAGCGGAGTGATCAGGGCTCGGATGCTCATCAAGCGGCTGAGTAGCAATGTAGTTTCCGATAGTAAACGGAATCACAAAATAACCATCAGCTAATCCTTGCATCAAAGCAGAGGCTCCTAGACGGTTGGCTCCGTGGTCAGAGAAGTTGGCTTCTCCAAGCGCAAATAGGCCGGGGATATTGGTTTGCAGATTGTAATCAACCCAAAGCCCACCCATAGTGTAGTGAACCGCAGGGAAGATACGCATAGGCGTCTCGTATGGATTGTCATCGGTAATACGCTGGTACATCTCAAAGAGATTGCCATAACGTGCCTCAATCGCATCGCGTCCATCACGTTTGATCGCATCGCGGAAATCGAGGAATACCGCATTACTTTTGGGAAGTACACTACGGCCTTCGTCTGTTACGATCTTAGCGTTCCGCGCAGCGACATCACGTGGCACAAGATTACCAAATGAAGGATACTTACGCTCGAGATAATAGTCGCGCTTATCTTCTGGGATTTGATCAGCTTTGATCTTACCCTCCCAAAGGTCTTTACAAGTTTCGCGATCACTAGGTACCCAAACACGACCATCATTACGCAAACTCTCACTCATCAGGGTGAGTTTAGATTGGTAGTGGCCACTTACGGGAATACAAGTTGGGTGAATTTGAACATAGAAAGGGCGCATTATTTGCCAATCCTTGCTATGTTCAAATTCACCCAACTTGTATTCCCGT
>JBCAWW010000629.1:0-3995 GCA_038534415.1 Bacteroidota bacterium
AGTCAAGATCGCCTCGGCATGGCTCAATGGCTGATGAGTCCCGAAAACCCACTCACCAGTCGCGTGATCGCCAATCGGATCTGGGAGCAAGTATTTGGGCGTGGCATCGTAGCGACTTTGGAGGACTTTGGTACCCAAGGCGAACGTCCCTCTCATCCTGAACTATTGGACTATCTGGCCCTTGGCTTGCAAGGCAAGCATCAATGGCGGCTCAAATCCTTTCTCAAAGAAGTGGTGATGTCTAGTACTTATCAGCAAGTTTCGGATGTTTCACCTGAGCTCAAAGAGCTTGACCCTTATAATGCCCTGTTGGCGAGAGGGCCACGCGTTCGGCTATCTGCCGAACAAATCCGAGACCAAGCCCTCGCCGTCAGTGGCCTCCTTAGTCGCAAGCAACTCGGGCCTAGCGTGATGCCGCCCCAACCCGAAGGTACCTGGCAGGTGATCCGCAACGTACTCCGCTGGATACCCAGCGAGGGGGAGGATCGTTATCGAAGAGGACTCTATACTTTTTGGCGACGCTCCAGTCCTTATCCCTCGATGCTGACTTTTGACGCACCGAGTCGGGAGTTTTGCGTTAGCCGTAGGATACGGACCAATACTCCCCTCCAAGCCTTGGTTACGCTCAATGATTCGGCCTACTTTGAAGCAGCGATCGGCCTCGCCGAACGCATGAATCGAGAAGGCGGGCCTGAAGTGGAGTCTCAACTGGCTTGGGGCTATGAATTAGCCGTTTGTCGAGAAGTACATGACCAAGAATTATCATTACTGGTAGATTTTTATCAGAAAGCGCTAGCATACTATCAGCATTCTCCCTCAGAAATTGACAACTTACTTCCGGACCGTCAGGACAAAACGATTGCCCTAGCCGCGCTTGTCAATGTTGCCAATGTCATCCTCAATCTGGATGAAGTAATCACCAAGATCTAAATCCAAGCGTTCCATGAAATGGTATAAAGAAGTTGACCAACGCCATCGCCAATATCAGACCCGGAGACACTTTCTCCGGAATACTGGCTTAGGGCTAGCAGGCATGTGGCTCGGTGGTTTGGCCGCCTGCTCAAATCCATCCGAAGAGCAAGCGCTCAACCCCGTCTTGGCTAAAGCCGCCCAGTTTGCGCCCAAGGCTAAGCGGGTGATCTATCTCCACATGGCGGGAGCCCCTTCGCAATTGGAGTTGTTTGATTATAAACCTGACTTAGCCAAGCTAGATGGTTTAGAGTGCCCGCCTTCATTGCTTGAGGGCAAGCGATTTGCCTTTATCCAAGGCGTGCCGACGATGTTGGGACCTCGTTTTAAGTTTGACCAATATGGCGAATCTCGTTCTTGGGTTTCGGACCTATTTCCGCATTTCCAGGGTGTCGTGGATGAGGTAGCTTTTCTCAAAGCCATGCATACGGACGAGTTTAATCACGCTCCGGCGCAGTTTTTTGCCCATACCGGCAGTCCTAGACAAGGTCGCCCGAGTATGGGTTCTTGGGTTACTTATGGCTTAGGCTCTGAAAACGAGAACCTACCCGGCTTTTGCGTCTTGATCTCTGGCCAATCAGCGCCAAGTGCAGGCAAGAGTGTTTGGGGTTCCGGCTTTTTGCCATCGGTATATCAGGGGGTGCAATTGCGCTCGCAGGGTGATCCGGTGCAAAGTATCAAGGATCCAGATGGCATCTCTCGCGATCTGCGCAAGGCCGCCATTGAGACCATCAATGCCATCAACAAAACCCAGCATGAAACCGTAGGCGACCCGGAAACTTTGGCGCGGATTTCTCAGTATGAGCTGGCTTTTCGGATGCAGATGACCGTACCGGAGGCGATGGACATTTCGCTAGAGCCTGACTACATCCATCAGATGTATGGTACGAAACCGGGGCAGACTTCCTTTGCCAACAACTGTCTTTTGGCCCGCCGCCTTGCGGAACGCGGAGTCCGATTTATCCAACTTTATCATCGTGGTTGGGACTCACATGGCAGTAATGCTTTTGAGTCTTTGCATCATGGTTTCACCGAACGCTGCCAAGAAGTAGATCAACCGATGACCGCTTTGCTCAAGGACCTCAAACAAAGAGGTTTGCTAGAGGATACTTTGGTGGTTTGGGGCGGAGAGTTTGGCCGTACGCCAATGCGTGAAAATAGAGGGGGCAAATTTGCTCCCTTTGATGGGAGAGATCATCATAAGGAAGCCTTTACGATGTGGCTAGCCGGAGGCGGTGTCAAACCCGGCATTACCTATGGCGAAACCGATGCGATTGGCTATTCTGGCATCAAAGACCGCATCCATATCCATGATTTGCAAGCCACGATCTTGCATGCGATGGGCATGGATCACGAAAAGCTCACCTACCGCTTTCAGGGCCGTGATTTTAGGTTGACGGACTTGTATGGCAAGGTGGTGAAAGATATCTTAGTGTAAGCTACTACTACAATGAATACTACTCCGGATTTCGTTCTCTTTCTCGGTCGTTTCCATCCACTTTTGGTGCACTTACCAATCGGTATGTTGTTGCTAGCGGGAGTGATGGAGTTTATGGGGCGCAAAGAAAAATACAAAGCCCTCAAAGGGGCTACTACTTTTGTCTTGTTGATCAGTGCCATCGGCGCGATTGGTGCAGCCTTTCTCGGCTGGATGCTTTCTCAGGGAGGAGGCTATGACGAAGACTTATTGTTTTGGCACAAATGGCAGGGAATAGGCCTGGCGGTATTTGCAACCCTTGCCTGGCTAGTCAAAGCCCAACCCAAAAAGCTCAAAATTCCGGCAGTACTTAGCAAGGCATACACGCCTTTATTGATATTGGCGATTTTTATGCTCGGCCTAGCTGGGCATAATGGCGGTTCTCTCACCCACGGTGAGGATTATTTATTTCAATACGCCCCCCAAGCCGTCCGATCCCTGGCTGGCCTTCCTCCCAAAGCCGAAAAGCGGCCCCCCATCACTGATATTCAAGAAGCAGAGGTCTTTGCTGATTTGGTACAACCGATGTTAGAGCAACGCTGTGTAAGTTGTCATCGTGCAGGCAAAAAGAAAGGCGATCTCCGCATGGATGCTCCTGAGCATCTACTCAAAGGAGGGGAAGAGGGACCTGCTTTCGTAGCGGGTAATGCCGAAGAAAGCAATCTCTACATCCGCGTCAATCTGGCCGAAGATGATGAAGAGCATATGCCGCCAGAGGGAAAGAAACCGTTATCTGAAAAGCAAATTGAGCTTTTGGGCTGGTGGATAGATGCGGGCGCTCCTACCGATACAACAAAGATTGCTCAACTTGAGATTCCTGAGTATATCAAACCGATACTTGCTGCGATGGGCGGAGGAGGCTCTCTAGATGAAGATCCGACTGCCCCTCAAGGGATATTTGCCGAGCCAGTGGTAGAGCCTGCTGCAACGGCCCTTGGCGAACTTGCAGCCGAAGGCGTCTTGGTCATGCCAGTCTCTCAACAGACCAATTATCTGCGTGTCAAAATCAATCAGGATACGACACCTTTTGCCAACGCTCAGATGCAGCTTTTGCTTCCTTTGGCAGAGCAGATTACTTGGTTGGATTTGCGCTATGCTACGCCTACGGACTATTCCGTCCTCGCACAACTCAAAAACCTCACCGAACTACATCTCGAACAAAGTCCCATCAAAGATGCTGACCTCCAGCATCTTGTCGGCCTCGAACGCCTCGAATACCTCAATCTTTATGGTACCGAAATCAGCAATGCAGGCCTAGAAGCCATCAAGGCAATGCCCGCTTTGAAAGTGATTTATCTCTGGCAGTCCAAAGTGGATAAGGCAGGCGTGGCAGATTTGCGGGAAGCCAAACCCGAGCTCGAAATCAATATGGGCTGGGAAGATGATGCCGTAGAGGCAGTAAGTGCGGATTAGGGATTACTGCTTCGCAGAACGCTAAAACCCCAAGATCCCGGCTCGCGTTCCTTGGCTGGGATGACGTTTTGGGTGTATCAACAAAAGAAAATCAGTACATCCCGGAATCATGAAATGATATCCGGGATCTTTTTGT
>JBCAWW010000630.1:0-3984 GCA_038534415.1 Bacteroidota bacterium
TAGAAAAATCGCCCAAAATCGCGGTCTATTCTCCCAAAAACAAACAGCCATGGGATGATGCAGTAACCCTAGCCTTGACCTATGCCGAGATTCCTTATGATGTAGTTTATGATGAGGAAGTCTTGCAAGGTAAGTTGGCCGAATACGATTGGCTACACCTACACCATGAAGATTTCACCGGTCAGTTTGGCAAGTTTTACGCCTCCTATCGCAATCAAGCCTGGTATCAAGATGAGGTCAAGTCTCAGCAATCTACCGCCCGCATGTTTGGGTATAGCAAGGTGAGCGATATGAAGTTAGCCGTATCCAAAGAAATTCGCTCCTATCTAGATGAAGGGGGGTTTCTCTTTGCCATGTGCTCGGCCACTGATACCTATGATATTGCGCTTTCGGCTGAAGGAGTTGATATCTGTGAACATATGTTTGATGGTGACCCTGCCGATCCCAGTGCACAAGCCAAACTTGACTATACCAAAACCTTGGCTTTTGAGAAGTATCAATTGGTGCGCAGCCCCTTTCAATACGAATTTTCTGACATAGATTCTAACCTCGGTCGTCGGGTGCCCGAACACATGGATTACTTTACATTGTTCGAGTTTTCTGCCAAATGGGATCCTGTTCCGACGATGTTGACCCAAAGTCATACACGTACCGTCAAAGGTTTTATGGGCCAAACTACCGCATTTCGTAACGCTGTGCTCAAACCTGACGTTTTAGTAATGGGAGCCCTCAAAGCTTATGATGAAGCTCGCTACATCCACGGCAATGCCGGTAAAGGTATGTGGACCTATTATGGTGGGCATGATCCAGAAGATTATCGCCACTACGTTGGCGAAGATCCAACCGATTTGGCGCTGCATCCCAACTCGCCAGGATATCGCCTGATATTGAATAATATCTTGTTTCCGGCAGCGCGCAAGAAAAAACAAAAAACCTGATTTGAGCTGATAGAGCAGTTCTCAAAGACCCCGACTACGCACTCGCTACTGATCGTTCCACGAAGGGGAAAACGCCAATAAAGCGTACCATAAGACAGAAAGCATGAAAAAACTGATCATATATCTGTTGCTGATTTGCACAGGATTTTCTGCACGGGCAGACTATATATTGATACCAATGGACTACGCTCAGTCCGAACACCTCAAGGCCTATGGCATTGCCTTTTGGGTATTGACCGCCCAGGTCGAAGTTGATTGGCTCCTCAATTATCGCGGTGGGAGCTTTATGTTTCGTTATTCTGATCCCTTTGCGGCAGAACTCAGAGTGCGTAACGTCAAATTTGAACGCATTTCGGACGCGCGCTCTACTGAAATCATTGCCCATGTGACCTCCGAAAATGTCAATATGGACGCCGTCAAGTTAGAAAAAGCACCCAATATCGCCGTTTATACCCCAAGCGCAACTCAACCTTGGGATGATGCCGTTACCCTCGCTTTGACCTATGCCGAAATTCCTTATGAAAAGGTTTATGATGCAGAAGTCCTCGCGGGCAAACTAGGCGAATATGATTGGCTACACCTTCATCACGAAGATTTTACGGGCCAGTTTGGCAAGTTTTATGGCTCTCAACGCAACCAGCAGTGGTATCAAGACGAAGTTCGTTTTCAAACGGATTTGGCTCGTATTCACGGATATACCAAGGTCAGCGAATCCAAAAGAGCCGTTGCCCTTGAGCTGAAACGTTTCTTGGCTGAAGGAGGCTTTCTCTTTGCCATGTGCTCTGCTACCGATTCTTATGACATCGCCCTAGCAGCAGAAAATGTTGACATCTGCGGTCCTATGTTTGATGGAGACCCCGCCGACGCACAGGCCCAGGAAAAGCTCAATTACACCAAGACGCTTGCCTTTAAAGATTTTCAATTAGTTACCTCCCCATTTCAATATGAGTTTTCGGATATCGATACTTATATCGGTCGTCGTGTACCGCAAAACTTGGATTATTTCACCCTCTTTGACTTCTCGGCCAAGTATGATCCGGTGCCTACCATGTTGACCCAAAACCATACGCGCACCGTCAAGGGCTTCATGGGGCAGACGACCTCTTTTCACAAGAGTTTGCTCAAACCTGAGGTTACGATAATGGGGGAATTGAAGGCTTATGGCGAAGCACGCTATATCCACGGCAATTATGAAAAGGGCATGTGGACCTTCTATGGAGGACATGATCCTGAAGACTATCGCCATACCGTTGGGGAAGATCCAACCGATTTGACCTTGCACCCAAGCTCGCCTGGTTATCGCCTGATTCTCAACAACATACTCTTCCCAGCAGCTCGTAAAAAGAAACTTAAGACTTAATCATCTTTTTTTGAAGCTAAGCGCATCTGCTTCGCAGAACGCTTCTCATCGTTCCGCGAAGCGGTAAATCCAACAAAAATACCACTAGCTCAAGAGCCCCGGGATTTCCGCTAATTGCTTGATCATGTGGGTAATCGGCATGTGATCTGGCTTAACTTTCTGATTGGGATTGTACCAGCAGGTATCGATTCCAAAATTATTGCCTCCTTTGATGTCCGAGCTCAAAGAATCTCCAATAATCAAGACGTCCTCCTTCTTGGGATCGCCCATGGTAGCAAAACTATGCTCAAAGATTTGAGGGTCTGGCTTGGCGACTCCCACCTCATCAGATACGACTACTGATTCAAACAAATGTTCGATACCAGAGCGGGCTAATCTTGGCCTTTGGACCTTTTTAAAGCCATTGGTGATCAGCATCATTTGCACCTTACCGTGAAGGTTTTCGACCAATTCTTTGGCCCCCTCCAGCAAGATCGAGCCATCAGCCAGGTGGCCAAGGTAATCTTCATTCATTTGACTAGGATCGGCCTTGCGATTGAGGCTTTCAAGCAGGCGGGCGAAACGAAGGGATTTGAGCTCTGCGGCTTCGATTTGGCCTTTTTCAAAGAGCGCCCATAGCGAACGATTGATCTCTAAATAGCGCTCGATGTATTGAGGCTCGTAAGGCAGTTTGTATTGGAGAAAAGTAGCTTTCAAGGCGTGTGCGGCGGCTTGATCGAAATCAAATAAGGTACCATCCACATCAAACATGATCCATTGATATCTCATGTACAAATTTGGAGAGAAATCAGGCAGGCTGCAAATTGGGTAAGCGTTCCGCGAGCGGAAAATCTAAAACAAAAGTGGTACCCTGCCCAAACTGGGAATTAAGACTGATTTTACCTCTATTTTTCTCTACTATTTTTTTACATATGGCCAAACCAATACCCGTACCTTCATAGCGGTCTTGGGTATGGAGACGGTAAAACATATCAAAGATTTTGCTTTGGTAGATATCTTCGATCCCGATGCCATTGTCTGTGATCCGAATGATATTGCGCCCATCAAGCTCTTCGGATAGGATATTGACTTGCGGCACCTCCGCTTCGTTGTATTTGATTCCGTTTTCGATGAGATTTTGAAACAGCAGCTCTAACTGGCCTTCGTTGCCCATTATATGCGGGAGTTCACCGACGATAATTTCGGCACCAGTTTCTTCGATATAATCAGAAAGCTGCATTCTGGCGCGGCGCGCGATCATATTTAAATCAATCACAAATACCTCCGGCTGCTTGTCTAATCGAGAATATTGCAGGATATCCTCAATCAAATAATACATATGTCGAGCATTGTTGGAGGCAATCTGTAAGTACTCCTGTAACTCCGGTGGGACTGGCTTTGGTAAGCGACGTTCGATAAGCCCCAAAAAATTATTGATGTTTCGCAGAGGCGTTTTTAGGTCATGCGAAGCTACAAAGGCAAAGCGTTCTAGGTCAGAATTGGCTTGCTCTAATTCTTGATTTTTACTTTTCAGGTCATCTAAGACTTCTGCCATTTGGCGTTCTACCTTCCGTCGACTCTCCAAAAATATCCGACCAATGATAATGCAGCCTAAGAGCGAGGCAACAAAGATCCAATGATTGGTAGAAGGATTGAGCTGATCAATCAGGGTAGGGTCATGCGAATGATAAATCCACCGGATGACCT
>JBCAWW010000631.1:0-3980 GCA_038534415.1 Bacteroidota bacterium
GAATTTCAAGTCCCTCAGTATCGTGTTGAGGTAGGTATTGATTTACTTTTTCGATTAGCTGAGCATCATGTGCCCGCTCTTTGTTGAGCCAAAATACAGCAGGCCAAGCTGTCGCCCGAGCGCGGCTAACGGCAAGCTTGATCCAGTCTTGGATCGGGGCATCTTTGACTTGGCAAGCACGCCAGATATCGCCAGCCTCAACCTGATGCTCAAGGATCGCGGTGCCAGCGGCATCTACGACTCTAATCGTTCCGCTGGAAGCGACCTCAAAAGTCTTATCATGTGAGCCATACTCCTCTGCCTTTTGTGCCATAAGCCCTACATTAGGTACAGTACCCATGGTAGTAGGATCAAAGGCACCATTTTCACGGCAAAAGTCAATCGTAGCCTGGTAAAGACCGGCATAGCTACTATCAGGAATGATGGCTTTGGTGTCTTGCGTCTTGCCATCCTTGTCCCACATTTGCCCAGAAGTACGAATCATCGCCGGCATAGAAGCATCGATGATCACATCACTCGGTACGTGTAGGTTGGTGATGCCACGGTCAGAATCAACCATCGCGAGGTCTGGGCCATTGGCGTAGCAAGCTTGGATATCAGCTTCGATGGCTGCTTTTTGGTCGGCGGGTAGCTCAGCGATCTTGGCAATCAGGTCGCCAAAACCATTGTTGACGTCTACATTGAGCGTTTCGACCAAGGCCGCGTGCTTTTCAAAGACAGGCTTAAAAAAGGCCTTAACAGCATGACCAAAAATGATCGGGTCAGAAACCTTCATCATGGTAGCTTTCATGTGCAAGGAAAGCAAGATATCATTTGCTTTGGCGTCAGCGATTTGACCTTCCAAGAAGCTCACCAAAGCAGCCTTACTCATATAAGTAGCGTCGATGACTTCGCCAGCTTGGAGGCTAACCTTCTCTTTGAGAACGCTAACATTACCTGCAGCATCAACATGCTCTATCCGTACATCAGTCGCCGCCGAAACCGTAACTGATTTTTCATTTGATCTAAAATCGCCACCATCCATAGTAGCTACGTGCGTCTTCGAATCAGAAGACCATGCGCCCATTCGGTGTGGGTTTTTCTTAGCAAACCCCTTGACGGCTTTAGGAGCGCGTCGATCGGAATTACCTTCGCGGAGGACAGGGTTTACCGCACTACCTTTGATGGAGTCATATATTTTTTTCACCTTCTGCTCCTCATCATTGGCAGGCTCCTCTGGATAATCAGGGAGTGCATAGCCTTGCCCTTGCAATTCGGCGATGGCGGCTTTTAGTTGAGGGATAGAAGCACTGATATTGGGAAGCTTGATGATATTTGCTTCAGGAGTTTTGGCCAATTCGCCTAACTCAGCGAGTGCATCAGGAATGCGTTGTTCTTCGGTAAGATAGTCAGGAAAACGAGCAATGATACGTCCCGCCAAGGAGATATCACGAGTTTCTAATTCAACTTCGGCAGAGGCTGCAAAAGCCTTTACAATGGGTAATAATGAATAGGTTGCGAGCGCGGGAGCTTCGTCCGTTTTTGTATAAATTATTTTTGCCATGAAGGAGAGATTGTAAAATATCGGTTGCGAGCAAAAAAGCTTGCTGCGAAAGTACGGTAAATTCAGGAAATAGGCGAGTGAATATTGAATGTCAAAGCGGCAAAACCAATTTTGCTGTAGGTTAGGCTATGATTTAGCGCTTGGGTCTTGGTTTTTTGTTACCGCTGCGCGGAACGCTTCTCTCCTTTGGGGTGGCATGTATGCACGCGCCTACAGACTGAGCGTTCTGCGCAGCAGCTAAAAAAAAAATGCTGAACGAGAAGTCCAGCATCCTTATCATTTATCCCTAAACGAGAAATGCGAATATCATTGGAGGCTCCCAGCAGTGGTAGGGAAACCGCGATCTCTCATCAAGGCTTCTACTTCAGCATCACGACCTCTAAAGAGACGGTAAGCTTCGGCAGGATCGATGGCGTTGCGCGGAGCGAATAGATACTTGACCAATTTATCGGCCATTTCGGTATCATAATATCCTCCGGGAGCGGCTTCAAAGGCTTCGGCAGCGTCAGCTGTCAACACATCCGCCCACATATAGCCATAGTAGCCAGTAGCGTAACCTTCGCTAGAAAATACGTGCCCAAAATGAGGGGAGCGGTGGCGCATCACAATCTCATCTGGCATATCAATCGCCGCCAGCGCTTCTTTTTCAAAGCTATCAGGATCGAGATTGCTCGGATCGGTGGTGTGATATTTCATGTCCATAATGGCCGAAGCAAGATACTCGGTGGTCGCAAAGCCTTGGTTAAAGTTGGCCGCTCTTTTGATCTTAGCGACCAGCTCATCTGGGATTGGCTCCCCCGTAGCTTGGTGCACCAAAAACTGATTGATGACTTTATCGGTCGGGAGCCAGCGTTCCAAAAGTTGGGACTGAAACTCGGTATAGTCGCGGACACCGCCATTGAGAGTCGGATAGGCTACATTGGAGGATAAAAAGTGCAAAGCGTGTCCAAACTCATGGAAAAAGGTCGTGGCATCATCCCATGATACAAGTAGCGGCTCACCCGGTGCAGGTTTGACAAAATTGGAGTTATTGGAGGCTAGGACGGTTTTCTTACCATCGAAAGTCGTATGACTGCGGTAGGTCGTGGCCCAAGCACCCGAGCGTTTGCCTTGACGAGCATAGGGATCTAGGTACCAAAGCCCAATGTGCTCACCAGTCGTTTTGTCTGTTACTTCCCAGACGTTTACATCTTCATGAAAGACAGGGACGGAACCTTCGGGTACAGGCGCAAAGGCAAAATTGAAGAGTTCACCAGCCACAAAAAACATAGCATCAGTCAGCTTATCTAACTGGAGATATTGCTTGATCTCCTCGGAGTCCAAATCATACTTTTGCTGACGCACCTTCTCCGCATAGTAGCGATAATCCCAGGGCGCGATGGTAATATCGGCTCCCTCAGCATCGGCAAGCGCCTGCATATCGGCAACCTCCTCTTCTACTCTGCCAATAGCGGCTGGCCAAACTTTCATAAGCAGTCCCATGGCGTTTTCTGGATTTTTGGACATACGGTCTTGTAGGCGCCAGCTTGCGTAATTGTCGTAGCCGAGAAGTTGGATTCGTTCTTGTCGGAGTTGGAGGATCTTGGTGATGAGGGCATTGTTGTCATGCTCATCGCCATTATCGCCGCGAGAATAGTAGGTACGCCATACTTTTTCGCGCAAGGCTCTTTCGTCAGAAAAAGTCAAGAAGGGCGCCATCGAAGAACGGGTGTTGGTGATCGCATATTTACCCGCTTGCCCACGATCTGTGGCGGCTTTGGCAGCTGACTTGATATAAGAGTCTGGCAGGCCGTTTAATTGATCTTTTTCGATATAAGTCACATAGCCTTCTTCGTCGGCGAGGATGTTGTTTGAAAACTGATTGTGTAGAGACGAAAGCTCCTTATTTATCTCGGCATAGCGGACTTTGGAGGCCTCGTCTAACTCCGCCCCTTGCATCACAAATCTATTGTAAATGAGATCAACGACTCTTTGTTGATCATCGGCTAAGGGCGTACTTTGGGAGGCTTCATAGACAGCCTTGATGCGTTGAAATAATGCTTCATTCTGGGTGATCTTGGAAGACATCTCAGACATCTTAGGAGAGAGGACTTTTTGGATATCTCTAAACTCTGGGGAAGAAAGATTACTCCTCCAAATGCCATAATAAGTTTGCACTCTATTGAGCAATTGACCTGAGCGCTCCATGGCCGCGAGGGTATTTTCAAAAGTAGGTTCAGCCTCATTTTGGGCGATGGCGTCAATCTCGGCCAGCCGCTGTTCGATCCCCTTTTCCATAGCGGTTTGGAGATATTGGAGATTCATTTGATCAAAGGCAGGAACGCCGCCATATGGGCCGCTCCAATCTTCACCCAACGGATTATCTTTTTTGTGCCTTAACTACTTTGTTTTTAGCTAGTTGTAAAACATCCTCAGATAAAATGACGGATAAAAAAGA
>JBCAWW010000632.1:0-3980 GCA_038534415.1 Bacteroidota bacterium
AATCGATTTTTAAAAAATTGATTCACTATCATGCCCAAAACGATCTCATATTAGGATTAACTGATTTAAAAATCTTACCTCCTTATTTTTGACATTTTGCGCGAATGTGGATTGGAAATAATTTCCTTTTTTTTACGGATCTAAATGATTATTTGATCATCAACTTAGCTGCGTACTCCCATTCTCCTTGAATCTGAAAGAAGTAAAGCCCGGCACTCAGGCCTTCTCGATTTATGTTGAAGTACGAATCACGACTTAGCTGTTGATGCACTAGCTTTCCGCTTGCCGTGTAAATCTTGAGTTGATATTCGCGGCCTTGCGGATTAGCAAAATGGATGACCGCTTTTTCGCTAAAGGGATTAGGCTGCAGTTTCACTGAACGCTTAAAATCATCTGCCAGACTCGTGGTAAAAACATTTATCGTACGGATGAGGGTATCGCTTCCGCAGCCATTTTGTACAATCAATTGCACCTGATAGCTTCCCGCACTGTCATAGACATGCACGGGATTGAGGGCCTGACTCGTATTGCCATCGCCAAAGTCCCAATGAGCGATAAACGCTTCAAGCGAGGTATTGACAAAGTCAATCTGTTGTCCAATGGCTTGAGGATTAAAATTAGCTTGGGGACTATTTTGTGCCACCGATACAAAGACGCTGTCCTCATCCATAAAGCCGAGTGCATCCACCCAGCTAACATATTGCCAAGCGCTACTGTCGACCCGCTTTTGCAACTTGATATCAGTAAGGTTTCCTGTTTGGACTTGCCCATTCCAACTTAGTTGATAAGGGGCAGTCCCCCTAGCATCAAGATTCAATGTTAGACTATCTCCTTGACATAGCAGAGAAGAAGCAAAATTGATGTGCGGGAAGTCATAGACTATATTTTGGACTTGATTGGTAAAAATCGGAGGATTGAAATCAAAGTAGATTGCCGCTTGATTATAGATGCGTGCGCCGTGAATAAGCGTTCCGCGATGCGGCAATAAAAAACTGACAAAGCCCTGACTACCTAAGGGATCACTGGCGGAATCGGGCAAATTGATATTGTCAAAACTAAATACCAAGATACTGTCCTCTTTGACATCTAGGCGATAAGGATGGCTACTACCCGCAGGCCGAAACTGTAATGCATCTAAATTACCATCGACTGTATCAAGAATCTGCACATAGGTCGCTGGGAAATTACCCGTGTTTTGAAAGCGTACCCGATACCGCATCATTTGTTGGTCCGAGGAAATATACCCTTCCTCCCCACTAATTGGGGCAGGTATGCCTAAAGGTGTTACCTGTTTATCGTTAGGATCATAGGCGGCAAAAACGGGTGAACAAAGTGTATCGGCATTATTGATGGGAGTACTATCCCCAAGTAAAGGGAGCACGGATGCATAATTTTTCAAGGTGTCGGTCAAGACTGCATACGTATCTATTTGTGTGTAAAAAAAATACTGGTGGTTAGCTCCAGGGATTAGCGCATCATATTGCCAAGTAAGCGTACGAGTAAGCGGATCGTGCTGTATGGGCATTGGCACGGCCTGACCGCCCCAAGTTTCGAGACTATCGTACTGGGTCTCAACAGTACCAGACACAGGGAGGCTACCTTCGTTATATATACTGACCGTTTGATAGCGGATAGTTGCCGGCGTCGAAATGCCTGCATTGAGATTGACTCGTAAGTCTTGAAAAGCATTGAAATCAACACCAAAATTTACACCTGTGGTATCCTGAGTAAAAGAACTGAAGCTTAGACTATGCATGCCGCTTGGTGGACACAATGGATTGAGAACACTGCTACTGGCTAAGCTAAGCTGATATTGTCCGGTATCTAGCTGAAAGGAATAATGCCCCAACGAATCTGTCATGGTCGCCCCTCCAGGACTGATATCTACTATCGCAAAGGCAATCCCCGTTTCGCTCGTATCCTGGAGGCAATTCCCATTTAGGTCTTGGTATACGGTTCCCGAAACGCTTATATAACAAGAGTCTGGTTCCTCAAGCAGGATCGTTTTTTGATTGACACATCCTAGAGCATCAGAGACAATTACTGTATATCCCCCCGCAGCTTGATTCCAGATAGCAGACCCATTAGCCCCATTACTCCATTGATAGTGATAGGGGCTACTCCCACCGATAACATTGGCGTATATCGCCCCAGTAGGAATATCGCAATTGGGCTCCTGGACTACGGTATTGATAATTAGGTCTTGGTCTCCGACAAAAAATGTATCTGTGATAAATAAACCACCAGGCTGAGTAATATTTACCCAATAAGTACCGGCGGGGAGATTAAAAACATCCTCTGTCGTAGCACCATTGCTCCACAAATAGTTGTAGGGAGGATTAGTACCTAAAAATGTCAAGTCAATGGCACCTATACTATCGTTACAAATGTTATCTGTTATCACTGCGCTCAAACCTCCCGGCACAACTTCGATGCTAAATGCTTGAGACGAGATAACGGGAAAGGGGCAATCTTGCGTTTGTACCTCTATATTAAAATAATAAGTCTGCCCTACTAGACTAGAGCTTGGCGTCCAATTCAAAGTGGCCGTTAAGGGATTAAAACCCGTAGATGTAATGATACTACCAGGAGGTAGGGCAGTGCTATCATAACTAATCGTGAGGCTATCGTTAAGGTCAAGATCACCAAAAAGCAGATCTACACTCATCGCTACTCCAGCGTAAACTTTGAAGCTATTAGGGCTTGGCGCTTGGGTATTAAAATAGTTTTGTGAACCAATAAAACCCGGAGGGGAAGTTGTAGTTAATCCACAATCTGCTACTTTGACAACAAAGTTTAATACTGAAAAACCTAAATCCATACCATTACGTGATTCGTGAACTTCAACGCAAACCTGATAGTTTCCTTGAACCGCAAATAGCGGAATTAGAGATAAGCTCCCATTGATGGAATCAAATTGAGTAACCCATCCAGGTCCCAATGGTAAAATATTTGAAAAGCCTGCTTGATAGACAACAGGAGTATTCCATTCATCCAAACAAGGCACTAAACGATACCAAAGCGAATCTCCATCAGCATCGGTAGCGCTCAGGTCTATTGTACCGCCCTGAGAGGCACAAATAACTTGGGTTCCAGTAGAGTTAAAAACCGGTGAATGATTAAGCAGGTTGGAATCAGCCTCTATCCCGGCTTCGAGAAAAATACCTGTAGCACTTGGTGCAGAGATATTATATATAAAACCAGAAAGACAACAATTTTCGTAAATAAATCGAATGCTCTGGCCTGGACAATGTAATTGGCAGAGGTCATAAGAAGCACTATATGTGTACTCATACGTTCCCTGAATTGGACTAAGTGGATCAGCACAATTTGAACCAAAAGAGGGGCATATCGGCGTGATTTCTTGGGAATCAACTTTAGCCCAAGCGCTCAGTAGTGTCACATTAAATGGATTACATACAGAATCCATCCAAATATTTACGTTGGGAACTGGTGGGTTAAAAACAAAAGCCGAGCCACCACAATCGTAATATAAATCTAAATATACCTTTGTGGTACAGCCCGATATTGTTTCAAAGCGAAAGTTTCCTCCTTGAAAATGTGACGCCTGTAGCTTTGCCAAGCTCATCAGAAGCAGAAATAAGCTAATAAATAGCTTGCTGTATTGTTGTAACATGATTGTGTTTTAATTGGGTGGTTGCTATTCGAAGGTACAAGAATATTTACTCTCTTGGGCCAAAAATAAAGTAGACAGCTTTTGTTTTTGTAGCTTGCATTAAATTAACTCTTCGGCAATGTTTTCAACGCGATTTAGACTAGCATTGATGGGAATTTTTTTGGCGCTCGCAGCATGGCTCATGCTCAAAGGCCAATATCCTTATGGACTGGGTTTGTTGATGGGCTTTGGTTTGCTAGTCTGGGGCTACTTTCGCAATGGGAGTGTATACCTTGCCTATCGTCGCTTGCGGCAAGAAAAATACGAAAAGGCCGAAAAACTCCTCGACGAAGTCAATCGCCCC
>JBCAWW010000633.1:0-3973 GCA_038534415.1 Bacteroidota bacterium
GTTTGCGGTGGGGGCTAGGCAAAGAGTAGCTGCCTTGGCAAGTGGTTCCAATATCAGAGGCGTTTCGGAACTCAATTTGCGTGATCAATCTGCGATATGGTTTGTGATATACTTATTGACGCTGACCTTTTTGCACAATCTTGCCTATTTCTTCTTAGAGGTTCTTAGTTTTCAGGACTTCTTCCGAACGCTCATCAAAATAGGAGCAAGTACTTTTTATACTTTCTTGCTTTGTTTCGTCCTCAGTTATATTTTTTATAAACGATAAGCTCAAACTCTTTTGGATCAGTTAAAAGTACGTGGCGGTATCATCATCTTGTTCTTTGCTTTGGTTTTCCTAAGCTTTGGCGCCCGCTTGTTTTCGATCCAGGTTCTCAGCACCGAATATGCTCGCCGGGCTGATAAATACGTCATTAAGACTAAATCAATCGTTCCGCCCCGCGGTAATATTTATAACCGCTATGGAGAAATCTATGTGAGCAATCAGCCGATGTTCAAGATGATGGTTACTCCTCGTAACCTTTACATCCCTGATACTACGCTCTTACTCAAGCATCTCGAGATGAGTAAAGAAGAGCTTGAAAGAGCGATTGCCAAAGCGGCAAAGCATAGTAGTTATAAAGAATCTGTCATCGCTCAGCATCTCGACTTAGAGACTTGTGGGATCTTGCAAGAGGCCCTGTGGGATGCGCGTGGCATTAGTTTTAGCGTCAGCAACAAAAGGCATTATGAATATCCGGTTGGGGCCAATATCCTTGGTTATATCTCGGAGGTAGACTCATCTGACATCAAATCCTCACGGGGAAAATATCGGATTGGGGACCTGGTCGGCAAAACTGGGATCGAACGTAGCCATGATACGACCTTAAGAGGGGTACAAGGCCAACGAAAAATACTGGTTGATGTCCATAATCGCGAAGTGGGGAGCTATGCCAAGCAGCGTTACGATACAGCAGCTGTCAAAGGACAGGATATGATGCTGGGGATAGATACTGAGCTCCAAGCGTTCGGCGAAGCCTTGATGCAAGGAAAAAGAGGCAGTATCGTAGCGATAGAACCCTCAACTGGCGAAATCTTGGCCTTTATCAGTGCGCCAGCTTATGACCCGAGTTCCTTGACAGGCAGTGAATTGTACAGCAATTGGCGACGACTACAACGAGACTCGCTCAAACCGCTATTTAATCGACCCTTAATGGCGGCTTATCCGCCAGGATCGATTTATAAATTGGCCAATGCACTAGCGGCCCTCAACGAGGGGATCATTACCGAAAATACTTACTATAGCTGTGGGGGAGGCTTTAGCCGCAACAAGGGCAAACCCGGTTGTCGCTTTCACATAAGCCCTCTCGCACTCGACAATGCCATTAAACATTCCTGCAATTCCTACTTTGCGGCGACCTATATGGACTTCCTGCATCATCATCAGTATGATAGCATTTATGAAGCCTTCGACATTTGGCGCGGCTATATGGATCGTATGGGGATTGGGCGTAAGTTGGGGGTTGATATCCCTTACGAGAAGCCAGGCAAACTCCCAACAGGTACTATGTATGATCGCTGGTATGGGCACAACCGTTGGATTGCTACGACCATTATCAGTAACTCTATCGGGCAGGGCGAAATTTTGATGACGCCCCTGCAAATGGCCAATCTTGCGACCCTCATTGCTAATCGTGGGACTTATGTCAAACCTCACTTTTTGAAAGCTGTGCGGGGTGATGAAAATTATTGGAACCGCGTTTCTTACGATACCATTGATACTGAGATATCTCCTTATCACTTTCGTACGGTCATCGATGCTATGGTACAAGTAGTAGCTTCAGGGACCGCTCGTAGAGCGATAGTTGAAGGAGTAGATGTAGCGGGTAAAACGGGTACGGTAGAAAATCCTCATGGAGAAGACCACTCCGTTTTTCTTGGCTTTGCCCCTGCCGATAGGCCTCGCATTGCCATTGCTGCTATCATCGAAAACGCTGGGGGAGGAGGCCGTTGGGCTGCACCATTGAGTGCTTGTATGATCGAGCAATATCTCAAAGGAGAAATTGTCAGTAAGCAATTTGAATATAATCGACTATTGAACGCTAGATTTTAGATGAACCGCAAAAACTTCGATTTCGATCTCATCACCATCCTACTGTACATTGGACTTGTACTGCTGGGCTGGATGACGATCTATGCGGTTTCTTCGGCCAACTTCGGTACGGAGATCTTTAATTTTGGCGTTTTGCACGGCAAGCAATTGGTTTGGATGGGCGTCTCCTTGGGAGTAGCTATGCTGGTATTGCTGCTTGACCATCGTTTTCTGTATTCTACGGCCTATTTGGCTTATGGAGTGGCGATCTTGACCC
The DNA here is from genome assembly GCA_038534415.1 of Bacteroidota bacterium. Lineage (GTDB taxonomy): Bacteria > Bacteroidota > Bacteroidia > J057 > J057 > JBCAWW01. The sequence goes on from JBCAWW010000633.1 coordinate 2,349, forward strand.
TCATATTGGTATTATTTATCGGTAAGGAGGTCAATGGTGCCAAAAGTTGGTTGATTATTGGAGGGCAACAATTTCAGCCCTCTGAGTTTGCGAAGCTTGCCACAGCCCTGGCGCTTGCCAAGTATATGTCTCGTCTCAATTTTAGTATGAGCAACGGCCAGGATTTGACGGTGGTATTGGGGATGATTATTTTGCCCGCACTGATCGTCATCTTTCAAAATGATACAGGTTCAGCGCTCGTTTTTGGGAGCTTTTTGATTGTATTGTTTCGGGAAGGACTTCATCCATTGGTGCCAATCGTATTATTGTTGTTGGGAGGAGTTGCTTTGCTATCACTCTATCTCGAAGGTTCCCTTTGGATCATATTGGGCATTGTCGTTTTGGGCTTGGTCGTCTTTGGGCTGACCTTTAACGCTCGTCGTTGGGCCCGCAATGCGGTATTGATTGGGCTGATCTGTGGCTTTTTCAGCCTCGTGTCCTTTGGTACCAATCAGTTGATGAGTCTCTTGCAGCCTCACCAGCAGATTCGCCTCAAAGTATTATTTGACCCTAGTATTGACCCCCAAGGAGCCGGTTATAATGTGATCCAATCTAAGATTGCAATTGGTTCTGGTGGCATTGCCGGTAAAGGTTATTTGCAAGGCAACTATACCAAATATCAGTTTGTGCCTAAGCAGGAAACAGACTTTATCTATTGCGCGGTAGGAGAAGAATATGGCTGGTTAGGCTCTATCGTGGTGCTGCTCTGTTTCTTTTTGCTGATCTGGCGTTTGCAGTTTCTCTCCGAGAACTCTAAAACCCGCTTTGCCCGCATCTATGGTTATAGTGTAGTCGGCCTACTCTTTTTTCATGTCGTGATCAACATCGGTATGACCATAGGCTTGATCCCTGTAATCGGAATTCCCCTGCCTTTCTTTAGCTATGGAGGCTCTTCGCTCCTGAGCTTTACGGTCTTGATCTTTGTCTTGATCAATCTCTACTCCTCTCGTATCGCTGTCCTAGGCTCCAAAGCCTAAATGCAGCCTTTCCCCAAAATTGGGGCAAGGATTCCCCCATTTTGGGGAAAGACTTATTTTGCCCCAATCTGCTATTTGAGCCTAAATCAAAAGGCTCATGATTCATGTTTTTTCTTCTTACCCAATATGGCGTAAAATCGCCCTGTCTTGCTTATTTATTGGTCTTGGGTTCTCCTCGGTGCTAGCCCAAGTGCCCGATGCCGTTAACCGCTCTGGAGTCTATGTCTCTATCGGTCAGATGCAAAATCGTAGTTTGACAAACGAAACCTTGGGCTCATTTATTGATACCTACAACAGTCGTTTTGCAAGCTTATTAGCTAGCCCCTTACCCCAGCTTGACTTTGAAAATACTTCATATTGGAGTTTTGGGCTATTTCTCTATTCCCTGGATTTGGAATATGGATTCGCTCCTTTAAGGCAAACCCATAGCCTAAATCTAATTGATCGAGGTCAAAAATACCGTTATAACTACTCTCCATGCCGAAGCTTTCCATGCCATTAGGATAAATCAGCTTGGAGCGTAGCTGCCCTTTTTGACTATTCATAGACAGAAAAGCGCCGATCCGAATCACATAAGTAGGGCTTAGCTTGCCTACTGATGTGATTCGG
>JBCAWW010000634.1:0-3971 GCA_038534415.1 Bacteroidota bacterium
CGTCCGCCAAAGGAGTGTCCTCCGGCCAGCATTGGTAAGTCAGGCGCCATTTGGTGAGCGGCTTCAATCGCCGAACGCACCGTCGCGAGGCTAACCTTGAGCGAATCTCGTCCGCCGCCGCGTTCTCTAAAAGGAAATTGATAACGAAAAGTAGCGATCCCCATCTCCGCCAAATGGGTCGCAATGGACTCCATATGATGGTGATACATGCCTGCTCCGGCTCCATGGCCCAATACCAAGAGTCGATTCGCATTTTGCGGACGGAGCAATACGGCCGTGACTTCACCTTTTTCGGGCGTGGCGACAAATTTGGTTTCGGTGATCATGCTTGTTTTTCAAATACCCCAATCAAACGGAGGTAGCTATTGGCATCGACTTCTCTAAAGTTTTGTACTTGGTGAACGGTCAACTGCAAGCTGGGTGCCTGAGAAAGGATGCGTTCTTGCAAAGCCTGTGGATCGTAATGACGCGAAAAAAACTGATACCAACTGCAATAGCGCAGCCGCGCCTTGGGATCTATGCTGGGGCGATGATTTTTGAGCAGATTGTAGGCGGGGTCTACGTGGATGGTATATTCATGGGCCAAATAAAAGGGCAAGATCACGGCTCTACCACCCGGTTTGAGGACGCGTTCGAGTTCCTGAAAAAACTTGGTGTCAGTATCGTCTTCAAAATGCTCCAAGGAGCAATGCAATGTCACCCCATCGACGCTATTATCTGCTAGATGTAACTCATGCCCATAGCCACCAATGCGGTCTCCGTGCAAACCCGGCTCGAAAATCAGGTCTTGATTATAGGTCGCTTTGACATCGTATAGCCGGCGGATGATCTGAAAGAATGGAGAGGTACAGGCCGCGACATCGATGAAAACGGAGTCTGTTTGCAAATTGAGAAAATCCAAGGAAACGTAGTGCTCGAGGGTTTTTTCGGTGAAATTTTGCTGTGGGTCCAGCCCCCCACCATAGTAAGTAAGCGGGTATTGGGCGCGTTCCAAGTATTGGTAATATCCCTCAATATCAATCTCGTAGGGCGCTACGCTCACGCCCACCTCTTGCAATCCCTTGGCCAAGAGCTCCTCCAAAGCTGGGTCGGCCAGGTGTTCATCGGAGATGTGCCCCTGTAATATAGGATAGCCGCCATGCTTTTGTTTGAACAGCGGATTGAGCTGCCGTGTTTGAAACAGCAGATCGTGAGAGAAATGATAAATCGGTTTTATAAATTGTTTGAGCATACTCGCAAACCCCTAGAATGCAAAATAGCAAAAAGATTTTCTTATTTTCCCTTCACAAATCGAAGAATACGAGTGACGTTTTTTCGTTTCTCCATCTAAAAGGACAAGTGAACGCTTAATTACATGCATAAACACACCCTATTACTCCTCCTTTCGGTCGTTATTTTGGCGGCTTGTAGCAAAAGCCCCGAAGATCTACCCAAATACAAAAAGAAGTTTCGCGCCCAGATCGCCAGCTTTGAAGATCAAAAGATCAAGGCCGACGAACGCGTAAATGAAGGCGTCAATATGCTCAACGGCCTCCAAGGTGCCTTGGAAAACGCCAAAAATGTTGATAAAGAATTTGCTGATGTTTACGGCAAGTGGGAAAAAGTCAATAAGCAAGTCGAAGACCTCAACAAAGAATACGAAGGCCTAAAGCAGGATGCTGACAATCTGTTTTCGGCTATGGAGCGTCAAACTGCTGGTCTCAATGACGCTAGCACCCGCCAAGAACTAGAAAAGGCGCTCAAAACTACGCGCGGCGATTATGAAAAAACCCTCGCCAATACCGCAGCAGCGATTGGACAGTTGAGAGGTTTGCATACCGAAGCGGTAGATGTGGTCAAGGCATTGGAAGTTGCCATCGCGCTGGGGCAGATCGCAGAGATCAACTCTGGGCTGCAAAGCATTGAAGGCAAGGTCGCAGACATCATGAATGACCTCAATCAGACGGTCAACGAAAGCAAAGAATTATACGAAACACGTATCGGCAATATCTAGGAATAGAGATTGCATATAAAGATTAATACTCATTCATCTGACATCACTCAAACTCCAGTAAAATGTTTGAAATTTTTCAAAGTGAAAAAAGCGGCGAGTTCTACTTTCGCCTAAAGGCCAAAAATGGTCAGAAAATCCTAGGTAGCGAGGGATACACCTCTAAGAGCGCTTGTATGAACGGCGTTGAGTCAGTTAAGAAAAACGCTGGCGATGACGGTCGTTATGAGCGTAAAGAAGCCAAAAATGGTAAGCACCACTTCAACCTCAAAGCCGGCAACGGTCAGGTGATTGGTTCTAGCCAAATGTATGAATCTACCTCAGGGATGGAAAACGGTATCGAGTCAGTTATGAAAAATGCTGCCGGTGCTGAAGTAAAAGACTTGACTGCATAGTCAGACTATCTCGTAAAGACTTAAGCCGCTTCGCATCTTGTGAGGCGGTTTTTTTTGTCTCGCTTCGCGGAACGCTTGTCTCTATCTCCCCAAAATCATTTCGAACTAGGCCCACCGGGAGGAGGGACTATCTCCTAGCACTCAATTGTAATTACCACTTGAAGCCAAAGAGATCGGCTCTTCGCTGCGCTCACTCGAAATGAAATTTGAGATAGATGCGAAGATACATGCCGCATCTCAAAATTTTGTGTCGCTACAATCGAGTAAAATCAATGTTGTCACATTGATGTGTCTTTAGGTGTCTTAATAAAGCTAAGCGTTCTGCGCAGCAGTAAACAAACTTAAGAGTATGCAAAAATATACAGTACCCGCTCAGACCCGCATCGGTCATGTGCACCTCAAGGTTTCGGACCTCCAAAAGTCCTTGGATTTTTATCATGGCTTATTGGGATTTGAGATCGTTACTAGTTTTGGTGATCAAGCAGCCTTTGTTTCGGCGGGCGGCTACCACCATCACATTGGACTCAATACTTTTCATAGCAAAAACGGTCCCGCGCCGGCTCCCAATACGACTGGCCTTTATCATACGGCTATCCTCTACCCTAGCCGCAAAGATTTGGCGGTGGTTTATAAGCGCTTGCATGACGCCAAATACCCCTTCACTGGTTTTGCTGATCATGGTGTTTCGGAGGCATTGTATCTAGATGATCCTGACGGCAATGGCGTAGAACTGTGCTGGGATAAGCCCCAGGAAACTTGGCCCAAAGATGCAGAGGGAAATCTCGATATCTTTACCAAGCGCCTCAATCTGTCCTCTTTGTTGGCAGTATTGAAATAAGCGTTCCGCGCAGCGGTTATCCCTCCAAAAGCTCCCCAAGACCTAAAAATCAATCCGGTAATCAGAGATCACCGGCGAATACTCATTGCCGTAGACCTGTTTGGGCAATCCCATTTCGCGAGGAGAAGGCGCCACCCATTGACTGCGTACGCCCTTGATCTCGAGCCTACCATTGGGGTCTAGTTGGGCAAAAGCATACAAAGGATCTTGATAAGGCGCGAGATGATTGAGCCATTTGTACTGCTCCAGGAGGGCGGGCGGAGTTTGCTTGCTTTGGGATTGGTCGCCGATCCATTGGTAGGACATGCTATTGATCTCGATATAGTGAATCCCATTTTGTTGGTGGTGAAAATCGATATGATTGTGGCCATTGAGGCAGCAAATGATCTTGTCTTGATGCTGTTCCATTTGCTGTTGCAAGGCTAATCTGTTTTTGACGCCCCACTGATAGTGCCATAGACTCTGGTGGGAAATCACGATGATGGGCAAGTCAGAAGCCGCTAACTCTGCCCCAAACCACTCTATTTGAGAATCGTCGATATAGGTTCTGAGGCTATGATCAACGTAAAAATTGCTCTTGTCATAGTCGATAAAGTTCCCGTCTTGATAGAGAAAATTGGCGTCGAGGACGATAAATCGGATGCCCTTTTGCACAAAACTATAATAGGACTGTTCCATCTCCCATAAGTCCATAATCGTGGCCTTGGAGTTTAGGTCCATATCGTGATTGCCGAGCACGTGATATTTG
>JBCAWW010000635.1:0-3968 GCA_038534415.1 Bacteroidota bacterium
GCTTACTTTTCCTTTTTATTTCTGTTTACATTTTGTTTTGGACTGCTAGCGCAGAACGCTTCTCTCAATCTTGTGGAGGTGGGTAATCTGCCTTATTCATCCGAGCTAAATGATATCTGGGCCTATGTCGACGCCCAAGGCAATGAATATGCCTTAGTCGGAGCTGTCGATGGGGTCTCTATAGTAAGCTTGAGCGACCCAGCCAATCCAGTTGAACTCCAGTTTATGCCTGGAGCCAATTCCACTTGGCGCGATCTCAAAACCTTTGGCGATTATGCTTATGTGAGTAATGAAACAGCTGATGGTCTACGGATCATCGATCTTAGCACCTTGCCTGGGACGGTGGCCTATAAGGACACCATTATGCAAGGCATTAGCACCATCCACAATCTATGGATTTCTCAAGGGGTCTTGTTTATGCTTGGGCCTGACAACTATAATGGCGGTGCCGCCATGTTTGACCTCAATGCAAACCCTTGGGTACCTTCTTTTATCGGTGCCTATGACACCCGCTACGTCCATGACCTATACGGCCGTAACGATACCGTCTATGCTGCTGAGATCAATACTGGCACCCTCACCATCCTCGATATTTCTAATCCTGCCAATCCCGTTCAACTGGGTTCTCGCAGCTATCAAAATTCATTTACCCACAATGTTTGGCTCAATGACGCCGGCAATGTGTGTTTTAGCACTGATGAATTAGCCGAAGCTTACATCTATGCTTGGGAGGTCTCGGACCCAACTGATATTAAACAATTGGACCGCATTCGCTCTAGCTTAAGCAATGGTGATGCGATTCCTCACAATACCCACGTTCTCAACGACTATTTGGTTACCTCTTATTATCGTGACGGTATCAATATTGTGGATGCCTCTCGCCCTCATAATTTGGTTGAGGTGGGATATTATGATACCAGTCCCGCTTTGCAAGGCGATGGATTTAATGGCTCTTGGGGGGCTTACCCCTTTTTGCCTTCTGGCTTAGTTTTGGCCAGTGATATCGAAAATGGACTGTTCGTACTACAGCCCAATTATGTACGGGCCTGCTACCTTGAAGGCAATGTGACAGATGCTAGCAATGGCGCACCTATTGCCAATGCTACAATCACCATCAATGGAGTGAATCTGCAAGAACTTTCGATGACCAATGGCGATTACGCTATGGGGCTATTGCAAAATGGCCCTTATACCGTTACCTATTCTCGTTTAGGGTATGTTTCGGAAACGAGAACTGTTCAGCTCGAAAATGGAGTGCTAACAATCGAAGACGTCGCGCTTGATCCACTGGTAAAAGTAAGTATGAATATCGATGTCAGCGATGCGACTACCAATGCTCCAATTGCTGATGCCCAGATTTTGTTTGTTGATCCTAATTCGGGTGAGCTGGTTTCTGATTATGTGACCGATGCCAATGGGCAAGCGACTGATAGTGAGATTTTTGCAATTACTTATTTGGCTTATGTCGCACGTTGGGGCTATCAAACTATCGAAACCACAGTAAGCATTGATGTCAATAATCCAAACCTTAGCCTCAGCCTAGAGCCTGGATATTACGATGACTTTTTAGTTGATTTTAATTGGACCCTACTCGGGAACGCTACTTCGGGTAGTTGGGAACTAGGAGAACCTGAGGGCACTAGTGCTTTTGGACAAGAGTTTAATCCCGACCTAGATTTTGCCTCTGATTTTGGAGAGAATGCGTATGTAACCGGTAATGGCGGAGGCAATCTACTAGACGACGAAGTTGATGGAGGCTTGACCGTTTTGCAAAGTCCTAGTATGGATTTGAGTACCTACAATGACCCCATATTGAATTTCCAGTATTGGTTGGTAAATCTAAACTTAGCGACTGCTTCAGCTGGAGATGATTTTCTGCGAGTAGAATTGAGTGATGGGCCTAATACGGTCACTCTGATAGAGTATACCGGCCCGCTAAATAATTTTTGGACGCTAAGCGATAGTTTCCATCTTAAAAACTTCCTGCCGCTGACCAATCAAATGTTTATTCGCTTCATAACGCAGGATACCGGAGACCCAACTTTGGTTGAAGCGGCGATTGATGTCTTTACGATCACGGAGGGGGATACTAGCTCCAGTAACAACACCGCTTTGGAAGATCAGTTATTAGGCGAAAAAGCATTTTCAGTTTTTCCTAATCCATCCAATGGGCAGTTTCAACTATTATATGATCTGCCTGCGGAGTCATCTCAGTGGAGCATCAGCCTAGAAAATCTACATGGCCAAAGCGTCCTGCAACAAGAGTTGAAAGGCTATGAAGGCACTCAAACGATTGCTACAAATCTTCCAAGTGGACTATATTTGGCCATAATCAAAGAAAATGGTCGCAATAGAGGAGTGAGGAAAATTTGGCTCCAGTGATGAAATAGTCAGAATTTCCACTATTTTTGTATAGAAATATTCCTATTAGAGGAAAAAACTCCGTCTTAGAAAGAAATTGTTATGTGCGAATTTGGTCTTCTCTTTTGGCACTCGCCTTCCTTGGTGCCGGTTTTCTTGCCTGTAATCAAACTGAAAATAAACAAGTAAACCGCACTGACATGCGTCTTACTATCCCCCAAATATTGCGTCTTTCCCAAGAGCAGTATGGGATTAATGTGGACTCTAGCCAAGTTTTACAAGCCAACTTCAATGAGAACGAATATTTACGAGACATTCTCTCTGAGCATGCCGTGTCTCCTGCTACCATAGAAGAAATTGCCCAGAAATCTGCATCTGTTTTTGACGTTAGGCTGATGCGGGCAGGGAAACCATATACTATCATAAAGAGTAAGGCAGATAAAGTCGATTATTTCATTTATGAAAAAAATGAAGCCGACTTTGTGGTCATTGCATTGAGGGATAGTGTGCATATATATACGGGTCGCAAAACCGTCGACCGGAAATTGGGGGAGTTGAGTGGCACCATTGAGGCTTCTTTGTTTGAAGAATTTGAAAAACAAGGAGCAGATATACGGATGGTAGGCCAGCTTGAAGAAGTTTTTGCTTGGACGGTTGATTTTTATGATCTCAAAAAAGGGGATCGTTTTGATATACTTTACCAAGAAGAGTTTGTAAACGGCATATCCATGCATACCTATCAAATTCAAGCGGCGAGTATAGAGCAAGACGGAGAAAAATATTGGGCCTATCGTTTTCCTACACAAGGAGATTCCAGTCAATATTATGATGGCGAGGGCCAACCCCTACGCAAAGCCTTTCTAAAATCACCTCTGGATTATAAAAATGTCCAAGAGCGTAGCTCTAGCGAAGAAGCTTCCCCAGAATTGATCCCTACTCGTAAATCCCACCTCGGTATCCACTACAAAGCCGATAAAGGCTCAGCCGTTTATGCCGTTGGAGATGGTGAAATAATTGTAAAGACCCGCCGTTCGAAACAGGGAAACGTTCTGAGAATCAGACATCTACAAGGATATGAAAGCCAGTATGAACATCTTGATCGCTTTGCCGAAGACTTGCAAAATGGCCAAAAAGTAAAGCAAGGAGACTTAATTGGCTATGTGGGCCGGACGGGTTCGGTCAGTCGCACCCAAGTTTGCTTGAGAATGTGGAAGGACAATAAAGAAGTTCAGCCCCAAACAGTGGAACAGCCTCAGACTGAGGCACTTTCGGGTGAAGCCTTAGAAGCGTTCCGCAAAGCGAAAAAACAATTAGAAAAGAGTCTTGAGCGCCTCAAAAAAGCGGCTCCCAGCCAAGCTATCGCGACTCAATAATTATTTTATTTCTAGGCTATGATTATTCCATAATTTGCTGCAATTTTGCGGTCGAATTGGGGGATATTAGCTCATTCTTGCTACGTTACCGCATTAGTTTGGGGGTAAATGTTGGATTTTTGAGACAATAAAATTTTTCTTCCAATTCGTTTTCTGTTGGTTTAATTCTATATTTAATAGAGCTCGTTCTTTTTACACATTAAGGAAAATAAATATTTCTGCTTCATAAGATAC
>JBCAWW010000636.1:0-3967 GCA_038534415.1 Bacteroidota bacterium
TGTTGAACTCCCCCATTCAAAACTCCACAAATGCAATCCTTTTTATATCCAGCGCCTGATCAATGGGACAAGCTTTTGGCTCGCCCCATGATGCAGCTGCAAGAATTAGAATCACGGGTACAACCCATACTTGATGAGGTCAGAAAACGAGGAGATGAGGCGCTTAAAGCCTTTACGGCTCGTTTTGATCAAGTAGAAATAGATTCGATTGAGGTGAGTGAGGCCGAGTTCCGCGAGGCGGAACGCTTAGTCTCAGAGGAGCTAAAGGCCGCTATCAGCCTCGCCAAGGACAATATCACTGCCTTTCACCAAAAGCAGTGGGAAGACTTTGCGCCCATCGAAACCATGGCAGGTGTCCGTTGTTGGCGCAAGAGTGTGCCGATCAGCAAAGTAGGACTCTATATCCCCGGTGGCACGGCTCCATTATTTTCATCGATTTTGATGTTAGGAATTCCTGCATTGATCGCAGGGAGTGAGACCATTGTACTTTGCACCCCTCCAGCTAAAGATGGCAAGGTCAATCCCGCAATGCTATATACGGCGGAGCTATTGGGTATCAAGCAAGTCTGCAAGGTTGGAGGCGCCCAAGCGGTAGCAGCAATGGCTTATGGAACAGAGAGCGTACCCCAGGTTTATAAGATATTTGGGCCTGGTAATCAATATGTTACGCTCGCCAAGCAATTGGTCAGTCGGGATAGTGTCGCTATTGATATGCCTGCAGGGCCGTCGGAGGTTGCAGTAGTAGCTGATGATACAGCTGATCCCTATTTCGTGGCAGCAGACCTACTTTCGCAGGCCGAGCATGGTATTGATAGTCAAGTGTTATTGGTCTCACAAAGCGAGGCTTTTGTCAAGTCAGTAGAGACTGCCCTCGAGGAGCAAGTACAGACTTTGCCTCGCGAAGAGATTGCTCGTAAGGCCTTGGCCAACAGCAAAAGTATTGTCCTCCAAACGGAGGAGGAGGTAGTTGCCCTGATCAATCAATATGCGCCTGAGCACTTGATATTGGCGGTGAAAAATGATGAAGCCCTCGGCGAACGCATCCTCAATGCTGGCTCAGTTTTCTTGGGACATTATACACCTGAAAGTGTCGGCGACTATGCCTCTGGCACCAATCATACCTTGCCAACCAATGGATATGCCCGCGCCTATAGTGGGGTTTCGTTAGACAGTTTTTTGAAGAAGATTACTTTTCAGAAAGTAAGTCCTAAGGGCTTGCAAGCTTTGGGACCCGCCGTGGAGTTGATGGCTGAGGCCGAAGAGTTAGCGGCCCACAAATTGGCAGTAAGTGTGCGTCTGGCTAAACTAAAAAAGGCATGAACATCCAAGCACTGATTAGACCGCATATCCGCGATTTGAAGCCTTATTCATCGGCTAGAGATGAATATAGTGGCAAGGTCGGGCTATTTCTCGATGCCAATGAAAATCCACTTGGCTCAGTTGGTGGAGGTCGCTATGAGCGTTATCCTGATCCACACCAGAGGGAGATTAAGGCTCGCCTTGCTCAGATTAAGGGCGTGCGAGCGGAGCAAATATTTATTGGTAATGGGAGTGATGAAGCAATCGATTTGCTATTGCGAGCGTTCTGCGAAGCAGGCCAAGATCATATCCTCCTCAATCCGCCTACCTATGGCATGTACAAAGTAAGTGCGGAGATCAACGGCGTTGCGATCAAGTTGGCTCATCTCAAACCTGATTATCATTTAGATATGGCCGCCCTCGGCGAACGCTTAGTCGAGCAACCTAAGTTGACTTTCCTATGCTCGCCTAATAATCCTACCGGAAATTTGTTGCGCAGAGAGGATATCATAGCGGTCTTGCAGCAAAGTAAGGGCTTGGTGATTGTCGATGAGGCTTATATCGATTTTGCGCCTGAAGCCAGCAGCCTTAGCCTACTCGAGCAATATCCTAATCTAGTCGTATTGCAAACTTTTTCTAAAGCCTGGGGCATGGCGGGACTACGCTGTGGAATGGCATTTGGACATCCAGAGGTCATCGCAGCCCTCAACCGCATCAAAGCTCCCTATAATGTCAATCAATTGACGCAGGAAGCGATATTGAAGGCACTCGAACAAGTCGAGGAAAAGGACGCGATGGTAGCCGAAATTCTGGCCCAGCGACAGGCTTTGATCAAGCAACTCGAACAATTGTCGATGGTAGAACGGATTTATCCGACGGAGGCTAATTTTGTATTGATCAAAGTGGCCAATCCCAACCAATTATATGATGCCCTGATAGAGAAACAGATCATCATCCGAAATCGGTCTAAGGTGACGCTTTGTGAGGGCTGTTTGCGTATCACAATAGGAACCCAAGCCGAGAACAAACAACTTATCAAGGAATTGAAAAGTCTGGCTAAGACGATAGCATGAAAAAGATATTATTACTAGATAGAGATGGCACCTTGATCGTGGAGCCACCGGAGGATTATCAGGTAGATCGCTTTGATAAGCTGGCCTTTTTGCCAGGAGTGATCCAAGAACTGGTGAGGCTGAAGCAGCAACGTGATTATGTTTGGGTGATGATCACCAATCAGGATGGCTTAGGCACAGAGAGCTTTCCTGAGGACACTTTTTGGCCGGTCCACAATCTGATGATGCAAATTTTGGAAGGAGAAGGCCTCGCGTTCGACGAAGTCGTAATAGATAAAACCTTCAAAAAAGACAATGCGCCTACCCGCAAGCCCAATACTGCTTTGCTGACTCACTATATGAATGGTGATTATGATCTGGCCAATTCGGTCGTAGTAGGGGATAGGCCTAGCGATATCCAATTGGCAAAAAATCTCGGCGCAAAAGGTATCCTAATCGGACGGAGCACTGACGCTTTGGATGATGAGTGGGATCTCGAAGCTTTGAAAAAAGATACGCTCGTATTACAATCCGAAAGCTGGACTGAGATCACGGATTTTTTGATCGCCGAAGGCAGAGGAAATCGTTCCGCTAGCGTACACCGCACTACTAAGGAAACCGATATCAAAGTACGCGTGGATCTTGATGGGGTGGGAAAAACAAGCGCCGATACGGGCATTGGTTTCTTTGATCATATGCTCGATCAGCTTGGCAAGCACGGCAAGATGGACCTAGATATTTCGGTAAAGGGCGATTTGCACATCGATGCCCATCATACGATTGAGGACACTGCTTTGGCTTTAGGACAAGCGTTCCGCGAAGCGATCGGCAACAAAAGGGGCATCGAAAGATACGGCTGCTTCAATCTGGTGATGGATGATGCCTTGGCAGAGGTGGCGATTGATTTTTCGGGTAGACCGATGTTGGTTTGGCAGGCAGACTATGGTCGCGACAAAGTAGGGGAGATGCCGACCGAAATGGTGGAGCACTTTTTTCAATCGTTTTGTGATACGGCCCGTTGCAATCTGCACGTGAGGGTGAGTGGCCGGAACGCGCACCATATGGTAGAAGCTACTTTTAAGGGAGTCGCACGGGCGATACGCAATGCCAAAAGCAAAATCGCGGGCGACGATAGTCTCCCGAGTACAAAAGGTGTATTGTAAAACAAATCGGAAGTCGCGCTAAGCAGCGTAGCTTTCAACCAGTTCTTTTACCTGTAAGAGATGGGTAATCTTTTGCGGCTTGCGGAGATTTTGAGCGGTTTGAGTGAAATACTCATGATTTTGCAAAAAGCTCAATTGTAGGCGATTCCAGGCCTTATCGTCTTTGACGATGCCATGCTCCAAAAACTCACGATACAAGCCATTGCCAATTTGGTAAAACTCTTGGGTGCCGAGATAATATAAATCAGCATCGCAGAGGATTTGAGCCAAATGATCCTTGGGACTTTGTGGGATTTGGGTAGCCATGATCATATCACAGATATGCTCAATTTGCGGATCGCTATAGCCAAAGCCAGGCAAAACCTTTGCTACGAGTTGGCAGCCGACGGTTTCGTGATTTTGATAAGTAATCAAAAATCCACAATCATGAAAAAGGGCTGCTGTTTGCACCAG
>JBCAWW010000637.1:0-3967 GCA_038534415.1 Bacteroidota bacterium
TTCTAGTACTTTGGACAAAAAAATTTCAGTGCCATCCCGCACAAATGAAATGCGATGCGGGATCTTGAGAGAAAATCGTTCCGCGAAGCGGAAATTCCCTCCTCTCACTAAAAAGCTTAGCTTGTCACCTCCCGATTCCCTCTCAGCTTATGTCCTAGCCACTACCTCCAAGTCCATACCGACAGCGATTTTGCCTTCGCCCTCATGTACGAGATTGACCCCAAACATGATTTTATTATCCGTTTGTCGGTATTCAGCCAAAGTACGATTGGGCTCTTTTTTCATCTGGCCGGTGAGCTGATCTATATTGGGGACTTGACAGCGCACACAGGGCTTGACACAATCAAATTTCACGCCTCCTAATACAAAGTGATCCCAATAATCCTCCGCATGAGGACGCCCGCCAGTAAAAACCAGATTAGGGCGAAAACGATCCATTGGCACTGGCTCCTCCAATCTGGCATTGAGATAATTTAAACTCGATTGTCCGATGATCAAATGAGGGTAACCGTCTGCAAAACTCACCAGATGACCCGTTTTTTTGGCCCGATGGTCAGCTTCTCCCATATAAACTAAGTGACAAGGCGTTTCGAGAATCGAAGAAAACCACTCATCGGCTTCCGGGCTCACTAGATGCGCCTCCACCTCATCTTTCCAAATACTCACGCTTTTGGCAGCCCCCAAACTAGGCGCTAAACTAAGCACCAAAGGTTCTGTTTGTTTTTGGCGATGCCGTACGACCATATTTTCTCCTTCTAGCCGTATTTCTAGCAAAGCCATCGCACGAAATCCTCTTTGACTCAGAAACTTTCCAGACTCATCGACGAGCATCCAGCGACGGTCATATTGCAATCCACGATCAGTCAGTTGGGCTTGAGAAACCGAAATCCCGCCGAGGGATTTGATGGGGTATAGATAGATTTCACTCAGTTGCATTAGATTTCTAGCTTTTGTGCTAAGTTAGGATAGAATTTCAAATCCACCAGATTGAGTCAATTTCCCAATATACTTGCCACGAATCGTCTCATTTTAGAAGGCTTTCAGGCCTATCGAAGCGAATTCAATCATATTACACAGCGGGCAGTGGCTCGTTTTGAAAATCGTGATTGGGCGGGGATGCAGCGCGATAGCAAAGAAAGGCTCCGAGTTTACAAAAAGAAGGCGATGGAAGTTGCCATGCAGGTCCGGCGACTGTTACAGGAAAACTTCAACAATCGCGGCCTTTGGATTATCCTCAAACAGGCATATGCGCATGAGGTAGCCCACCTTGCTGACACCGAAGTGGCGGAGTCTTTTTTCAACTCAGTCTGCCGCAAAGTTTTTGGCGGTATGGGTGCGGACCAAGATTTTATGTTTGTCGATGGTGCGATCATGCGCTTAGATTCTGAGTCTTCGGCGCCCATTTTTGAGGTTTACCCGCTGCGCGGAACGCCAGAGCCCATCATTGAAGCGGTAATGTCCAAAGTACAATTTCAATCTCCTTTTGAAGATTTGGAGAGAGATATCCAAAGGATTTGCCAGCGCCTAGAAGCAAACTTACTTAGTCAATCAAGTGAAGCACATCCAACTCAGTTGGAAATCTTAAAAACGATATTCTTTCGCAATAAGGCCGCTTATATCGTAGGGCGTCTGCGTCGCGGCAATGAACTACATCCCTTTATCATCCCTTTACTCCATCGCGAAAACGGCATTTTCGCTGACACTCTCATTCTTGACACCGATACAACTAGTATCATATTTAGCTTTACTCGCTCTTATTTTCATGTCAAGGTGGCCATTCCTTCGGAGATGATCCGTTTTTTGCGGAGCATCATGCCCCTCAAATCCAAAAGCGAACTTTACAACTCTATCGGCTTTGGCAAACATGGCAAGACGGAGCTATACCGAGATTTTATCCAACACCTCGCTCAGTCAGAAGATAAATTTGACTTTGCACCCGGCATCAAGGGTATGGTAATGGCTGTTTTTACGCTTCCCTCCTACCCGATCGTTTTTAAGCTCATCAAGGACCATTTTGATCCGCCCAAGATTACAGATCGCTCTATGGTCAAGCGTAAGTATCGTCTTGTCAAGCATCACGACCGAGTAGGACGCATGGCCGACACCCATGAGTTTGAGCACTTTGTCTTTGCCAAAGCTCGCTTCGAGGAGGCTTTATTGGATGAATTGCTGCGCGTCGCGCCTTCATTGGTTCATGTTGAGGGCGATAAGGTGATCATCGATCATTTATATACCGAGCGTCGAATGACGCCGCTTAATATTTTTATGGATACGGCTCCGCCGAACGAGTTAGATGAAGTCATAGACGAATATGGCAACACCATCAAGCAATTGGCTGCGGTCAATATCTTTCCCGGTGATATGCTGCTCAAAAACTTTGGGGTAACCCGCCACCGTAGAGTCGTATTTTATGATTATGATGAGATCGGTTTTTTGACAGACTATCGCTTTAAACTGATGCCCAAAACCAATGATGGGAGTTGGTTTGAAGTAGAGAAAGGGGATGTTTTCCCAGAGGAATTTCGGCATTTTCTGATTGGGCACAAGGCAATGGAAGAGAGTTTTGTCAAGGATCACGCCGACTTATTTACGGTAGATTTTTGGCAAGACATGCAAGAAAGGCAGCGCAAGGGCGAATTTGTAGATGCATATCCTTATCGAAGGAGACTTCGGTTTTCTAATGAAGGATAAATTTGTGAGTTTTGCCCCATGGCCAATGATCCCTTACACATCCTATTGATTTGTCCTAAGTTTCCCTATCCCAAAGTAGATGGGGGAGCGATTGCCATGTATAATATGATGCGAGGCTTCCGGGATGCAGGCTTGGAGGTAAGCGTTCTCGGAATGAGTACTCCCAAACATCCTGTCCTCATCAGAGATTTCCCTCCACATATCAGAGAGATGGCCAACCTCCACGCCATCGATGTGGACACCAAACCTCGGATCATTGATGCATTAGCCTCTTTTGCTTTTAGCAAAACCAAGTCTTATCACGTGCAGCGCTTCACCTCCAAAGCCTTTGAAGAAGAGCTCAAATTTATGTTGGATGAGCATCGCTTTGATATAATCCAACTAGAGACGCTTTTTATGCTGCCCTATATCAAGACGATAAAAAATCACTGCAAAAGCAAAGAACACCCCAATAACAATGTCCTCATTTCTTATCGCGCCCACAATATCGAGCATGAAATATGGAAGCGAAGAGCCCAAAATGAGAAACGACCTTGGATGCATTATCTCTACGCTGAGACCGCCAAACGGATCGAAAGATTTGAACGCCAACAATTAGAGGCTGGCGAATTTCATGTATTGGTGCCGATTACGGGTAGAGATGGCAAGGAGATGAAGAAGTTGGGTTGTGAAAGGCCTTTTCAAGCCACGGTTTCCGGTGTCATTATGGATGAGATCGAGAAGTTTGATGTAGAGCGCGAACCCTCCTCGGTCTTTTACCTTGGCTCTCTAGACTGGGAGCCCAATAAAGAAGGGCTGCGCTGGTTTCTCAAATTTGTGTGGCCTATCGTTCACCGCAGGTATCCCAATGTCCCTTTTTATATTGCTGGCCGCAAAATGCCCAATGAGTTTTTGCAACTCAAAAAACAGAATATTCACCCTCTTGGGGAAGTAGAAAGTGCCGCTGAATTTATGCAAGAAAAGGGCATTATGGTTAGCCCGATATTTTCGGGGAGTGGTATGCGCATCAAAATCATCGAAGGTATGTCCTATGGCAAGCCTATAGTAGCAACCCGAGTGGCCAGAGAAGGCATTGAAAGAGTCTACCACGGTAACCAAATGATGATTGCCGATACAGTAGATGACTTTGCCAATTGCCTTTCTATCCTTATTGAGGATCCCAACCTAGCCAAAACGCTCGGCATCCACGCCCGCAATACCATCAAATACGACTTTGACAACAGCAGGCATGTTGGCAATCTCCTAAAATTTTACCGAGAACAGATCAAAAAGCGCG
>JBCAWW010000638.1:0-3962 GCA_038534415.1 Bacteroidota bacterium
GGCGATTGACAACCGGACCACCATATTTCTCCTTACAGCCGTTATCACGCTGTCAGGAATGCTATCTTATAAGTTCCTCCCCAAGGAAAACTTCCCTGAGATCCAATGGCCTGTCATTTTGGTTTCTACTCCCTATCCGGGAACGGCAGCCAAAGACATTGAGAACCTCGTAAGCCGCAAGATCGAAAAAGAACTCAAAGGCATTGATGGGGTCAAAGAGATCAACTCCACCTCTATGCAAGACTTCTCTTCTGTCTTTGTGGAGTTCGAAACCAATGTGGACCTAGACGAGGCCAAGCGCCAAGTTCAAGAAGCAGTAGATCGCGCCAAAAGTGATCTACCCAACGACCTTCCCTCTGATCCGATAGTAGTTGATATCGATTTGTCAGAGATTCCGATCATGCAATTGATTGTATCAGGTCCCTTTGACAACGTAAGTCTCAAAAAGTACTCTGAGGACATCAAAGACCGAATAGAGGAACTAGCTGAGATTAGACGTGTGGATATTATCGGGGCCCCCGAACGCGAAATCAAAGTAGATGTTGACCTCTTCAAACTAGAAGCAGCCAATCTCACCATGGGAGATGTCGAGCAGGCTATTGCCGGTGAAAACGTCATTATCTCAGGCGGCGATTTGGACATCAATAATCAAAAGGTCTCGGTTCGCCTCAATCAAGAATTCAAAGAAATAGCAGATTTAGAAAATCTGATTATTCGATCAGGCAAGGGCAACTCAGCTTATCTTAAGGATGTTGCGAATGTCGAAGATGGCTTTAAGGAGCGTGCGAGTATCGCTCGCAAAGATGGACTGCCAGTAATGACCCTTAACGTCATCAAAAAAGGCGGTGAGAACCTCGTAGATGCTTCGATTGAAATCAAGTCCATATTGGATGAGATGCAAGCAGAAGAATTTCCAGAGGCATTGACCCTTTTGATCTCCAATGATCAATCAGAGTTGACCTTTAATATGCTCGACGAATTGATCAACACCATTATTATTGGGTTTATTTTGGTAACCCTGGTATTGATGTTTTTCATGGGCTTGCGAGATGCCCTCTTTGTTGGTTTGGCAGTCCCCCTATCCTCATTCATTTCCTTTGCGGTACTCTACGGCATGGGATATAGCATGAACTTGATCCTCCTATTTGCCTTCATTTTGGCAATGGGAATTGTTGTAGATAATGCGATCGTAGTGATTGAAAACACCTACCGTATTTTCATGGAGAGTGATCTTCCCATTAAGGAAGCAGCTAAGAAAGCTGCCGGTGAGGTAATTGCTCCCGTATTCTCCGGAACGCTTACCACCGTTTGTCCTTTCCTTCCCCTACTCTTTTGGGCTGGACCTGTGGGTGAGTTTATGGGCTTCTTACCAGTAGTAATGATCATTACGCTCTTCGCTTCATTATTTGTGGCCTATGTGATCAACCCAGTTTTTGCGGCAGCTTTCATGAAGAAGGAGGACCCCAATGCTGCGCAGACTCGCACCAAGCGCATCTTGATCTATTCTGCAATCACAGCAGTATTAGGGATTATTATCCATTTCACCGCTTCTGAAATCTTTGGCAACTTCCTCATTTTCATGGCGGTATTTGTATTGTTCAATGGCTTCATCCTTCGCCACGCCATCAATTGGTTTCAGCAAAAGGCTATTCCAAGCATCAAAAATGCATATCGGGGGATCTTACGCTGGTCTTTGGACTATCCCTGGGCAGTCATCAGTGGTACACTCGCCGTGATCTTTTTGACCATGGTTGGAGTCCAAATGGCGAACATCAAGTTTATCCAATTTCCTACTACCGAGCCAAACTTTATCTACGTCTACAATGAATTGCCGCTCGGTACCAATATTGAGGAAACAGATTCTATCACTCGTATTCTTGAAGATCGAGTGATGAAGGTCTTAGGCGAAGATAATCCGATCATCAAATCAGTTATTACCAATATTGCCATTGGAGCAGGGGATGCCAATTCTTTTGACCAGAGCACTTCCGCGCCAAACAAAGGTAAAATCACCGTCGAATTCGTTGAGTTTAAAAAACGTAAAGGTGAATCTTCACTCGAATATTTGGGTAAGATTCGCGAAAACGTCAAAGGGATTGCCGGCGCGAAAGTAGTAGTAGGCCAAGACGAGGGAGGCCCTCCCGGATCAGCCCCGATCGAAGTGATGGTTACCTCAGAAAACTTTGAGGAGATGATGAAGGTAAGTGAAGATCTATTTGCATATCTCGACTCTGTCAACATCGCAGGAATCGAAAAACTCAAGTGGGATGCCGATGATAAGCGCCCTGAATTCTTGATCGATATCAACCGAGAAAGAGCGCGCGCCAATGGGCTAAGTAGTGGTCAGATCGGTATGGCGATTCGTACTGGCCTTTTTGGAAAAGAAGTTTCTAAATTCCGCGACCGCGAAGATTAGTATCCGATTATGCTTCGCCTCGACGAAAAATATCGTGATAACATCAGTGATTTGATCAATATGCGGGTAACTTTTATGGATATGGCTACGGGCCGTTTCCGTTCTATCCCGATCTCTGCCGTAGCTGATGTTGAGCTTTCGGAAGAATACGGTGGCATCAATCGTACCGACCTCGAAAAGTCCGTAGCCATTACCTCCAACGTACTTACTGAGTACAATGTAGAGGTAGTAGCCAATGAAACTAAGTATTGGGTTGGCGAGTTTTTGAAGCAGGGCCGTGGCAGCGATGAGGTAAATATCAATGTAGGGGGTCAAATTGAAGATATGGCCGAGCAGTCCAGCTTCTTAGGCACAGCGTTCGGCGCAGCCATCCTCTTAATCTTCATGATCCTTGTAACTCAGTTCAACTCCTTTAGCAATGTGATCATCATCCTCAGCCAGGTAATTTTGAGTGTTGTAGGGGTGTTTATTGGGCATGCTGTGATAGGAATGGACTTCTCCGTTGTACTCTCAGGCGTAGGTATAGTGGTGCTGGCGGGTATTGTAGTAAACAACGGGATTATCCTCTTGGACTTCTTCAATATCATGCAAAAACAAGGCTACAACCTCAAAGATAGTATTATCGAAGGGGGAGCAGTACGTTTTACCCCGGTAGTTTTGACTGCCACCTCTACGGTATTGGGACTAGTGCCATTGGCCTTTTCATTCAATATCAACTTTGAGACTTTGTTGACGCGCCTTGATCCCCAAATTTACTTTGGTGGCTTTAGTGCCGCTTTCTGGCAGCCGTTTTCATGGTCCATTATCTTTGGTTTGAGCTTCGCTACCATTATTACCTTATTGGTAGTGCCAGTAATTTATTACCAAATCAAACGTTTTGAAGATTGGTTTGGTCGTAAAATTGGTACTCGTCCAGCCACGGAATCAGTAGCAAATGATGAAGCTTACAGCAACGGACACGACAATGGCCACAGCAACGGTAGCGGCCTTTATGATGATACCTTTTCAGACGAGGATGAAGAAGCACCTTCACCATTGGAGGTCTAAATTCCATCCTTTTCAAATTTGATAAGTCTTTAACCCGCGCAGTGTAATTGGCATTGTGCGGGTCTTTTTGTTTTTTCAAGCCTATGAAACTCAAAAGATGGATACTATTAGCGGCCGGATTAGTGGGAGTAGTCGCATTTTTTCTCCCCTTTTTCAAACTCCTCAATGTGGGTTTTATTGACGTCAATGTCAGTGGGAGCAGCTTGATGGGTGCCGCAGCCGAAGCCTTCGATATCGGCAATTTCAAAGGGGGCAAACGCCTCTACAAACTACTTTTGGACCAATGGCAATCCAATCAAGACATCATCGATTATGCAGGCTATTTTGGCTTTGTATATGTACTCCTGGGCCCTGTTTATATCTTACTCTTCTCTCTAGGCTACTTATTTAAAGGCATCAACGGCAAAGGTAGTTATCGGACAGGCTTAGTATTTTTATTGTAATACTGACCACTCGCATAAAGTCCAATGGCTGCGATCAGAGTGTATATCAATAAAAA
>JBCAWW010000639.1:0-3957 GCA_038534415.1 Bacteroidota bacterium
TTTTGGAGAATATTTGATTTCTCAAACAAAATCTCCTTATGGAAACACACTTCAAATTATCCAAAAATAAAGAAGGGCTCTTGCTTATTTCAGCGCATAACTACTGTATCAAATACCGTATTTATACGCTAAGAGTAATTGAAAAGGCTCAAAAAGAGCTTCGGCTAAGCGTTCCGCGCAGCGGCAAAAACAAAAAAAAGCGTCATCCCCAATCGAGAATGACGCTCCTAAAAACAGATAGAAAGTATATTATTCGACCGTAATCTTAAGATTTACCGTTTGCCCTTTGGCGTTTTTGACTTGCAGCAGATAGGTAGCAGTGGGCAGGGCCTCCACATTGATTTGGGTACTAGCTAGGCCTTCGGCGATACTGCCACTTTGTACGGTATTGCCACGGAGATCTAGGATTTTATAGCTATGAGCCTGCTCCATCTCCCGTATAGCTTCAAGGGTAAATGAGCCGCGAGCTGGATTGGGATAAATGACATAGCGGGCCGTTCCCGTGGCATCAAGATGTAGTTCGATAACATCTGAGCGTTCGGCGGAGCCGTCAAAATCAAACTGCTGGAGACGATAGTAGGCAACAGATGCGATCGGATTGCGATCGGTAAACGTATAATCTATGGCCCGATTTGAGTTGCCGGCAGCAGCTACTTGTCCAATAGGAGCAAATGCGCCATTGTCAAGCTTGCGCTCGATAAGGAAATAATCGTTGTTGGTTTCGCTGATGGTCGTCCAGTTTAAGTGGACAGATGTGCCCTCTACAAATGCATCGAAATGAAGCCACTCCACAGCTAGCGCACCACAATCTTCTGTATCTCCGCTAATCGACCAACTGTGGGTAGTCGTCAACTGAGTACGGGCCGGCTCTCCATTGCAATAGTCCAAAGCACTGGCCCCCAGCGTCAAGCCGCTTACCGCCTGCGCTTCCCAACCGATCAGGGTATTGTCGTAGTTGGTAACAGAGAGACCAGCATCGTTTAACATCCCATTCATCGTGGGTGCCCCTGAAATATCTAAGCTGCCTAAGTTTTGGTCAAATTGGGTGGCACCATTGAACATATTGGTCAGATTGGCTCCCGCAGCTAAGGTCCAAGCACTGAGATCTTGATTGAACTTTTTGGCTCCATTAAACATATTGCCCATATCAGCAACCTTGGAGACGTTCCAACTACTGATATCCTGGTTAAATTCATCGGCGCCAAAAAACATATAGCTCATATCAGTCACTCCGTCTACATCCCAGCCACCAATGTTTTGATCAAAATCTCTCGCTAAGTAAAACATGTCGCTCATATTGGTGACACTATCGACATCCCAGCTACTGATATCTTGATTGAAGACGAGTGCTCGATAAAACATACGGCCCATATTTCTCACGCTATCGACATCCCAGCCACCAATATTTTGATTGAAGACTTCGGCTGAAGCGAACATATTATCCATCCTTCTCACTTGACTGACATCCCAAGTACTGATATCCTGATTGAACACTTCGGCTGAAGCGAACATATAAGTCATATTGGTAACATTGGATACGTCCCAGCCCCCAATATCTTGATCAAAGTCCTCTGCATCATAAAACATTTCTCTCATGTTGGTAACCTTGCCCACATCCCAAGTGCTTATGTTTTGGTTAAACTTGATGGCGTTCCAAAACATATGATTCATAGCGGTCACACTATCGACCTGCCAGGAACCAATAGGCTGATTAAAAGCGCGGGCAGAGCGGAACATATAAGACATATTGGATACACTGTCTACCTCCCAAGCATCAATATTTTGATCAAAGGAAGTAGCGAGATAAAACAAACCCTGCATATTCGTTACGCCGAGGACATCCCAAGCGCCAATCGCGGCGTTGAAGTTGCTGCAATCCCTAAACATCTCACTCATGTCCTTGACCAGAGAGAGATCAGGCTGATCGACTGCATTGGAGGTGAGATTGGTACAACCGTGAAAGGCGCCAGTCATATTGGTCCAAGCGAGTGTACCCCACTGCTCGATGGTGAGTAGCTTGAGTTTATCTCCGCCATCGTTGAAAAATATGCGCGTCATGCCACTGGGTATGCTCACTTGATAAGTGCCGGCAGAAGGAAAAGTAACGGTAACATCGCCAGTACCAGAAGTAGAGCCATTATTGGCAGCATTGCCAACTTCTTCCCAATTGACCGTATAAGTGCCAATACCGGGGATGGTGATCTGGTCATCATTGGAGGGACCGGTATTGTCGGTTTGCCAAGTGGTGATGAAGTCCGTAGCCTGCAGATATGTGATATTACTAAACCAAAACAAGCATAAGGAGAAGAAAAAGCGTAAGGAGTGCTTTGACAGAAATTGGTTTGTCATAGTCTGAAAAATCTCTGATGCTAGACCCGAGCAA
The DNA here is from genome assembly GCA_038534415.1 of Bacteroidota bacterium. Classification (GTDB taxonomy): domain Bacteria; phylum Bacteroidota; class Bacteroidia; order J057; family J057; genus JBCAWW01. Next base: position 2,384 of record JBCAWW010000639.1, read on the forward strand.
TAGCAATATGCTTGATTGATTTACTGTGGTTTAGCATAGAAGGGTGAAAAGGGTTCATTTTGATAAATAAAAGTATTTCACAGACCGAATTATTCCACACCAGAAACCATTCAAGACAATACACCCAAGCTATCATGTAATAATCACTACGATTTTCATTCTCTAAGCTCCTCAGAAGGGGCCTAAGACAGAGAATATGATTATCTCCCTCCCAATAGAAGCACTTAGAGTATCATCCAATTGTGCCTCAAAATGTCAGGCTGTGTAGTCTTAGCAATTTATTTAAACAAATCTCTTCATTTTCCGATATCAACTAGTAGCTCAATCAGCAAATTATCCCATCTTTAAGGTCAGGATTAGCCTATGAAACCACTCCTCCAACTCATCAACACTCAAGTCCACTTATCAGAAAAAGACAAGCGCCTGATTGAGCAATTAGCTGAGTATACTTTTCCCGCCAAGGGAACGCTTCTCTCTGAAATCGGTCAAATACCGGATACCCTTTTTTTTGTCGTCAATGGCTTTATGCGTCTATATCAATATGATGAGCAAGGCCGAGAGCTCACCAATCATCTCAATTGTCCTCCCGGTTTTATCACAGCCTACGCGGATTTTATTGAAGAGCGCCCAGCCAGTCAAAGATTGGAAGCGATTACAAATTGTAAGCTCATCATGATCAGCAAGAAAAACTTTGATCAGTTATTAGCCCAAAGTGCTGCCATGAAGGATTTCAGTATCTGGGTCTATCAACAATCACTGGCCTATAACGAAAATCGCGCCCGCGAACTCGCCTCCTTGACCGCTACCGAACGCTACGAAAAGCTGCTCCGTACACAACCCGAAATACTCGCCAATGTCCCCGGTCAATATGTAGCCTCCTTTCTCGGTATCAAACCCCAGAGCCTCAGTAGGATTAGAAAAGGCTTGAGTGAGGGATAGATAGCATCATTAATTAACAAATGTGAATGGATCATGCACCAGCAATCAGGAGTTTGCCGACATCAATCATTCATATTTATGTCAACTCCTTCTCTCGCCTTCGTCAACGGCGCCAATGGTCATCTCGGCAACAATCTCGTGCGCTTTTTGCTTGATCAAGGCGTTCCGGTACGAGCCTCTGTCCGCAACCTCAATTCCCAAGCTCCACTTGCAGGTCTCAACTGTGAAGTCGTCCCCTCTGATATCACTGACAAAGCCTCTCTGCTCAAAGCTTTGCAGGGAGTGGAAGTTTGCTATGCGGTTGGGGCGGTATTTAAACTCTGGGCCAAAGATCCCGAGGTCGAGATTTACCAAGCCAACGTTCTGGGAACCAGAAATCTCATAGAGGCAGCAGCTGAGTCTGGCGTCAAGCGCATTATTTACATTAGTTCTATAGCTGCGCTGAACGCTCAACTCTCGCCCATCAGTGAGCAAAATGGCTATAACCCAGATCGACGCAACGCCTACTTCAACTCAAAAAATGATGGCGAAAAGCTTGCTTTTCAGTTGGCGCAAGAACTTGGTATCGAGCTAGTTGCTATTTTGCTCACTGATGGGCGAGAGTTGAGCGTTCAGCGCAGCTATAGAACTAATGT
>JBCAWW010000640.1:0-3956 GCA_038534415.1 Bacteroidota bacterium
TGCAGCCACTATTTTGACCGTGGTATTGATCTATGGTTGGGTAGTCAATGATGGGGATGTTTCCTATATGAAACTTATAGGTAGCGCAGCAAAGGGCTATAGCTTTGAAAATCCCGCCTACCCCCTCCCCAATCCACTGACTTGGTGGTATTTATTACCGCCGATCATCCTATTGGTGATTACTCGTTTTGGCATACCGGTGAGTACGACCTTTTTGATATTGACTTTCTTTGGTACTGCCTCTTTGAGCAATTTTGATATGTCGCGGGGCTTTTGGGAGTTTTTGGTAGAGTTTTTTACTGCTGATCAGTTTAGCAGCATGCTCACCAAATCGCTGATGGGCTATGCGGTGGCCTCAATCACCGCCATTATCGCCTATACCTTGATCGCCGAATGGTTAGAGCGACGCTTTTATCAGACGGAGTTGGAAGGTAGCTCGCGCGAAGGCTTGCTTTGGTCAGCAGCGCAGTGGGTCTCTACTGGCTTTTTGTGGTCGCAGTGGTTGATTCAAGACTTTGCCAATATCTACGCTTACTTGCCTAGAAAAGTAAGCACAACTGAGATGATCGCCTCATTAGTAGTCATTTTGGGCCTGCTCGCTTATATCTTTTATCAACGCGGGGGTGCCATCCAAGGGATCGTCAAATCCAAAACCAATACGCAAGACATTCGCTCGGCCACTATCATTGACTTTATCTACGGCATTGTCTTATTCTTTTTCAAAGAACTCAATGACGTACCCATGAGTACGACCTGGGTTTTTATCGGCTTACTCGCCGGACGCGAATACGCCCTACGCTACCGCTTTGATGACAAAAAAATCAACAAAGCCACTCATAAAGGCATAGGTATGGACGCCGCAAAAGCTACGCTTGGTTTGGTAGTCAGTATCTTCTTGGTCGTGATGATGCAATACGTCAGAGGACTCTAAACTCAAAACATATGGACTTTGGAAGCTTGCAGGCTCAGTATATGCTTCAATGCTGGGCCGCACAGGCAAAGTATGCCCCTATCCCACTGGAAGATGCCGAAGGCTGCTATATGATCACTCCCGAAGGCCGCAAGATATTTGACCTTCGCAGCTCGCACGAGTGCAATAACTTAGGCTTCAAACATCCCAAAGTCTTAGCACGCATGAAGGAGCAGATGGAGGGTTTGATATACGTAACGGATGATTTTGCGGCAAAGTCCACTGCCCTACTCGCCCAGAAGCTTGCCCAACTTAGTCCCGGCAATCCCAACAAAAAGGTCTGGTTTTCTCAATCCGGCGCGACTGCCGTTGAAGCCGCAATCAAAGGCGCGCGCATGTACGCTTACAATCGTATGATGGAGCAAGGGCATCGTTCGCAGGATGCGCCCCAACAATATCCCTATCCCTACAAAATCATCGGTCGCTATCGCTCTTGGCATGGTGCCACCCCTGGAGCCGCCGCCGCAGGAGGAGATCCTAGACGTTGGTTTCAAGAGCCTTTAAGCCCTCCTGGCTTTATTTATGGCCCAGATGCTTATTGTTACCGATGTCCGATGGGCCATAGCGGGCCGGATGTATGTGGCCTTGCATGTGCCAACTATCTTGAGCAGATGATCGAACTAGAAGGGGGTTCCGGCAAAGTCGCAGCCATCATAGTCGAAAGTATCGTGGGCTCCAATGGCATCATCCCGCCACCAGCAGGCTATTTTGAGCGATTAAGAGAGATTTGCGATCGTTGGGATATACTACTTATCATTGATGAAACCATGACGGGCTGTGGCAGAACCGGCAAAATGTTTGCGATTGAGCATTATGGGATTGAACCCGACATCCTGATTATGGGCAAGGCTTTGGGGATGTATAGCCCCTTGGCAGCCACCATCTTTTCCGAAAAAGTCGCCCAGAGTTTTGACCATAATATCTTTGGTCATGGGCAGAGTTATAGTGGCCATGCGCTTTCTTGTGCGGCGGCCTTGGCGGGTTTGGAGGTCCTCTTCGAGGAACGCTTGATTGAGCGTTCGGCCGATTTAGGCCAATACCTACTCACAAAACTGGAAGCCTTGGCAGCGCATCATCCTAGTGTTGGTGAGGTGAGAGGCAAGGGGCTTTTTTGCACGGTAGAGATCGTCAAAAACCGGGAAACCAAAGCGAGCTTTCGCAAGCATACCGAAAAGTATAAGGCAACTCCTATCAGTGAGATCGCTCGCTTTATGCTAGAGGAAAAAGACATTTATCTCCCTTCAGATAAATTTGGCATTTGGGTGGTGCCGCCCCTGATCGTAAGCAAGGCCGAAATTGATATGATTGTCGAGGCCGTTGATGAGGCTTTGTTGATTACAGATCGTTTTGTGGATGGATAGGTTTTTTACTGCTGCGCAGAACGCTTATCTCAAGCTAGCGTTTCATTTGGGAGATTCCTTGATTTCTGCTTCCCCCTTCGGAGCGGTCAAGGAGAGGAAAAAGACAAGCGTTCTGCGGAGCAGTCCAAAGCCTACAGATTCCGGATATGCTCGTAGCTCGCATTCCGGAATGACGCGATGGTCCTTAGGTCATTGCAGACGAATGGAGGAGAGATACGTTCTGCGAAGCAGAGAAAAACGAAAAGATCCTGCGACGGGACTCACCCGCAAGGGGATGCAAAAAGTAGCGGCGCAACATTTTGCGCCGTCTAAAACAAACCTTCTGCGAAGCAGTAATCAGCATTTGTCACATTAAAATCATCTCTGTCTGTTTTCGATATAATGCCTTTGCCTTATTTTGAGCCAAAAAGGAGAAATGATCCAATTAGTGATATTTGACATGGCGGGTACCACCGTCCAAGATGATGATTTTGTAGCCGAGTGTTTTATTGCCGCCCTTGGCGAACGCGGGATTGTGGTTACAGCTGAAGACGCTCGTCCGGTGATGGGTATCCCTAAACCATTGGCGATCAAAACGATGATCGAGGCTAAGCGTTCGGCAGAGCCGGCCACAGAAGCAGAAGTCGATCTGATCCACCAGAGCTTTATCCAGGGCATGATCACGCTTTATCAGACAGATAGCCGAGTCAAAGAGATAGATGGAGCTTCTGAGCTATTTGCGAGCCTGAGACAAAAAGGGATCAAAGTGGGTTTGGACACTGGCTTTAGTCGCGACATCGCTCAAACCATCATCGAGCGCCTAGGCTGGGCAGATAAGATCGACGCGAGCGTTACCAGCGATGAAGTAGCGCAGGGCCGACCAGCGCCTGATATGGGTCTCAAACTGATGAATTTGCTGGGTATCACCGATCCTAAGACAGTAGTAAAGGTCGGCGATACTGCTTCAGACTTAGGGGAAGGGGAAGCCTTGGGAGTAGCTTACAATATTGGGGTCTGTAGCGGGGCTTATAGTCGCGCTCAGCTAGAGGCAGAAAAACATACTCATGTACTCGATTCGATAAGGGAGCTGTCGGCGCTATTAGATTTGTAAAAAATAAGGGACATAAGAACTATGTCCCTTTATCATTTATGCGCTCTCCAGGATCGCGATATTTTCTTCTAACTGATCGAGGTGTTTGCCAAAGGCTTTTTTGTTCATCCAACGGGCCAGCCAATGACAGAGTGGCGTTAGCACCACTAGGGTAATGACCAAGGTCATCCAGATGTACGTCTTTTCAAACACTTCGGAGACAGCATGATTTTCGGTAAAGGACCACATAAAGCCCAGGGTCGCCGAAACAGGGTATAGGAACAGGCCAATGGCTTCTTCGTATCTGAGGATGGTTTTGATGCGATCTCGGTAAGACTTGAGGGCATCAAGTAGGCTTCCATCCATCGGCAGATCCTTTTTGAGCAATTTATACTCTTGCCATAAGATGATGCCACCGATGACATAAGCCAAAGTCAGGACCAATAATAAGATCTGCACGATTTGGACCTTGATAAAGGGCATCACTGCCAAAAACAAGATCACAAAACCGACAATAAACATCATCTTCCTAAAGACACCTTTGCGCAGTTTCGTT
>JBCAWW010000641.1:0-3955 GCA_038534415.1 Bacteroidota bacterium
AATCAATATTGGGAATACGCTGCTCTAAGCTTAAAATGCATCGCCTTCCTAGTCTCAGCCTGGTTGATAATAAGAATCATCCGTTTTTCTGATGGTTATTTTAATTCGTTATTTTTCCTGACATCGTTATTGGTGATTTTGCTCCTAAGCTACTTCTCGATCAAAGTTGCGCCCGAAACTTGGAATCAAATTAAATTTTGGACCTTCTTGATGGAAACTCGCTATTATGCTGCTCCCATCTTATTGGTCGTCTTGGGGGTTTTTGCTCAAATGCGTAAGGGTAAAGGAAGGCGTGGAATGCAGATTTTATTGGGCCTTGCCATATTTGCTGGGGCAGGGGTGAGCTTGTTTCAAAAACAAAAAATCTATCGAGAACAGGATGTGAGTGGCACTTTTGTGATGAGTAGTGCTGCGGAAATTTACCGTTCCGCGATGGAGCGGTCTCCCCAAACAAAGCCTCAAACGCTACTATACAATAGCGAAGACAGCCGCCTGGGAGAAGTATTTAATTGGGTAAGCGTGCCGGCAGAGCTCAGTTTGGGAGACTTACAAGCTGCCCCTCGTTCTGATAGCCTACTCCTGCTTGCATTTTTTTCGATAGAAGATATAGCGACTCCTGCGGAGAACGCTTGGGTTGAGCGTTCCGACACGGAAATGATCTCAAAAAATCAGTACGGAGAATGGTGGCAGCAAAAGCTCTATCCAAACATGGATTGAACCCTTTGCAGCGCTACGACTAATTGGTCGATTTCCTCACGCGTATTGTAAAAGGCGAAAGAAGCACGGGCAGTACCAGGTATATTGAAGCGTTGCCAAAGAGGTTGAGTGCAGTGGTGCCCAGTCCGAATCGCAATGCCCAATTGGTCCAACAAAGTGCCAGCATCATAAGGATGAATATCTCCCAATAAGAAGGAAATGACACTCGCTTTATGTGCGGCTGTACCAATAAATCGCATGTTTTCAAACTCAGCTAGGCGTTCGGTACCATAAGCCAATAAGTCTGCTTCTTGGGCTGCAATAGCTTCATAACCAAGCGATTCCATGTATGATATGCCTGCGCCCGTACCGATGACTCCTGCAATATTGGGCGTACCTGCTTCGAACTTATGAGGAAGATCAGCGAAGGTTGTGCCCTCAAAAGATACGGTCTTGATCATGTCGCCACCGCCCTTATAAGGAGGCATGGCCTCCAACCATTTTTCTTTACCGTAGAGAAAACCTACCCCAGTTGGACCGAGCATTTTGTGTCCAGAAAAGACCATGAAATCACAATCCAAATCTCTTACGTCCACAGCTTGGTGAGGCACGGCTTGCGCTCCATCAAGAATGACCGGAATGTCTCTTTCGTGGGCCAAGTCGATGATCTCTTTGACTGGATTGATCGTCCCTAGCGAGTTGGAGGTGTGGACTACTGAAACCAGTTTGGTACGATCACTGAGGAGGGCTTTATAAGCTTCCATGTCCAATTCCCCCACCTCAGTAACGGGAATCACTTTGAGGACAGTACCAATCGCCTGAGACAATAATTGCCAAGGGACGATGTTGGAATGGTGCTCCATATGAGAGATGATAATCTCATCTCCCTCTTTGAGATAGCGATGACCAAAGCTATGGGCTAGTAGATTTAGCCCTTCGGTGGTACCGCTAGTATAGATAATCTCGTGGGTGTGTTCGGCATTGATAAGGGCACGAACTTGCTCGCGTACGCCTTCATACTCATCAGTTGCGAGCTGACTCAAGAGGTGAACGCCACGGTGTACGTTGGCGTTTTCCTGTCGATAATATTTTTCCAAACGCTCTAGTACGACATTGGGCTTTTGCGAAGTCGCAGCATTGTCAAAATAAACGAGAGGCTTGCCGTGTACAGTCTGTTGAAGAGTCGGAAAGTCAGCGCGAATTTTTTGTAAATCCAATGTAGTTTGGAGCATTTAAAATTGCTTAATAACGTGAATCAATCAGTTGGGCAATATGTTCTTTTACGGCTTCAATGCTCACATTGTCAGCTACTTCCATCGCGAAGGCATGGACCAACATCTTGCGAGCATCGGTTTCTTTGATGCCACGCGCCATGAGATAAAACATAGCGGATTCGTCTAAGCGACCTGTTGTGGCACCGTGGCTACACTTAACGTCATCAGCATAAATTTCCAACTGGGGTTTAGTGCTGACATTAGCCGTTTCGGTGAGGACAATATTGCGGTTGGTTTGGTAAGCATTTGTCTTCTGGGCGTCCTCATAGACATGTATACGTCCACTAAATACACCCGTTGATTGCTCATCCATAATCCCTTTGTAGAGTTCATTGCTCATCCCGTGGGGGAGGGCATGGTCTACCATGGTCGCATTGTCAACATGCTGCTTGCCGTCGAGAAGGTACAATCCCATCAGGTGAGATTCTACATTTTCTCCCATCAGGCGCATACGTAGGTTGTTGCGAATCAACTCACCACTAAAAGTGAAAGTGAAGATGGAAAAGCGGCTATCACGACCTTGCTTTACTTCAGTACGATCCACCTGAAAGGCTTCGTTGCTCTCCTGCTGGATCTTGATATACTCGCCACCAGCGTTGTCGCCGATGATGATTTCGGTCATCGCGTTGCGGAACGTATGTCCCGTACCAAGCGTATGAGTCGTTTCGATGATTTTGGCATCTGCCTGCTCTCCTATAACTACTAGATTGCGGTGCTGCATACCGAGGGCTTCGCCATTGGCATCAGAAATATGCAAAATATGAATCGGAGCTTGAGCGGTTTTGCCTTTTGGTACGTGAACCAGTACGCCTTCTTCAGCATGTGCGCTGTTTAAGGCTGCAAAAATATCACTGTCCACATTTGCTACAGAACCAAAATTAGCTTCAAAAGCCTCTTGGCCCGCGGCACTCAATGAACCAAAGTCAGAAACATAAAGCGAATCAGTATTTAGGCTGATGCTTGAAAGCGCTGCTTGGTATTGTCCATTGACGAAGACGAGAACGTCTGCTTCTACTCCTTCGATCAAGAAGGGACTAATGTCGATGGCGTTTTGCGAAGCATAATTTTGATAAATACGCTTCTTGACCAGGCGAAGGGGGGTGTATTTCCACTCTTCTACTTTGCGTGTCGGTAGCGACATCTCAGCTAGGTTTGCTTTGGCCTGCTGCCGAACGCTTCCTCCCAATGCGGGGGCTGTATGGGTAAGTGGCGCAATAAAAGCCACTGTTTTTTGATCCTGAGAAATGGTAGGCGTGCTAGCCATAGGATATCCGAATTTGAAGTGATGGGAAATGGATGCCTTAGGCAGGTACGATATCTTTGATCCAATCGTAGCCTTTTTCCTCTAGCTCGAGGGCTAGCTCTTTGGTGCCAGACTTGACAATACGGCCTTTGTAAAGTACGTGTACAAAGTCTGGTACAATATGATCCAACAAACGCTGGTAGTGAGTGATCACCAAAAAGGAGCGATCTGGCGTACGGAGTTCATTAACTGCTTTTGAAACGATACGCAATGCGTCGATATCAAGACCTGAATCAGTTTCGTCCAAAATGGCCAACTTAGGTTCAAGCATTGCCATTTGGAAGATTTCGTTACGCTTTTTCTCGCCACCAGAGAAACCTTCGTTTACTGCTCTTTTGGTAAGGGAAGCATCTAGTTCCACAATTTTGCTTTTTTCCTTCATCATTTTGAGGAAAGCACCTGCTGAAAGAGCTTCTTCGCCACGATACTCACGCACCGCGTTGAGAGAACTACGCATGAAATTGGTCATGCTTACTCCTGGGATTTCAACTGGATATTGGAAAGCCAAAAATAGCCCTTCACCAGCACGCTCATCTACTTCTAAGTCAAGGAGATCTTTACCGTTGAAAAGTACTTCGCCTCCTTCAACTTCATATTCATCCTTACCAGAAAGGACAGAGGCCAAAGTACTCTTACCAGCACCGTTTGGACCCATGATGGCGTGAACCTCGCCAGGTTTGAT
>JBCAWW010000642.1:0-3948 GCA_038534415.1 Bacteroidota bacterium
ATCAATTGCTCACGCAATTGATGCCCAATATACAATTCATCATTCTTGCCATCATCATTTGGACTAAAGGCAGAAGGAATATACAGTGTGATGAACTCTTTTACTTCAACAACTGTTTTTAATAATGATTCACAACCAAATTTATCGATCACTTTGACGCTGACTTCATAGCGTCCCGGATATTGATATTGGTGCGAAGGCGCTTGCGCTTCCGATTCGCTGCCATCACCAAACTGCCAAAATGCCTCGGCTACTTGGATCGTACCCGCTATTTGGAAATTGACCAAGGCGTTGGGGGTTTCTACAATACTATCAGATACCAATAGGGCTTTCTGCGTCGCAGAACGCAGGAACACTGTAATCGGATAGCGCCCATCGCGGCATTCATGATCCGTTACAGGCTCCACAAAGTAAGTCTTCGTAAAGACCACTGGTGGGCTAATCCAAGTATTACCAGTATGGATGATATCGCTGCCAACGGCTTCTTCAAACCAATCTATCCGTTCTGTCGGTGGATTGCTTACCGCCAACAAGAGCCCACCTTCACTAAAGCAAACACTATCTTCTTCTAAGACAGGAGCTTCTGGTAGAGGCCAGCTTTCCACGGTCTTGGTTTTCGTATTGATACAGCCTTTATCGGATACCGCAGTCAATGAGACTACATATTCTCCCGCACTTTGGTAGGCATGCTTTGGCTTGGGGATTGCTCCACTTTGGCTGCCATCCCCCCAATTCCAGCTCCAATTTGCTATTTGGTCATTAAAGAGGCTATCGATAATCGTACTCGTATTGGCAAAAGGAAGTGAATCCAAGGTACAGGCGCGTCTAAACTCAAAATCAGCCGCTGGTAATGGATAAATATCTATCGTTTGGGTCAGACTATCCGCACAACCTTTGTCGGTAGTAACCAATAATTCGATTGGATAAGTCCCCGCCGCGCTATAGCCTACAAACGGCTCCGCAAGAGGGCTATCCTCCTTCTCGTCTCCAAACTCCCACCGATGGGCTACAATGTCTCCCAAAGCTACGGTAGAGAGGTTTTGCAAAGTAAAACGATCTCTTTTACATGCGGGATCAGGGGTGAAGTCCGCACTTGGTAGAGGCCAAACATCTACATCCAATTGTTGGGTATCACTACAACCATCACTATTCGTAACTGTCATGCTGACCGTTCGGGTACCAAAACTGCTAAACACATAATTGGGATTTTCCATCTGGCTACCCATACCATTATCACTAAAGTCCCAAGTGTAGCTCACATTGGTATTGTTGAAGCTACTGAGGTTGGTAAAGGCGATCGGTTGCTCATCACAATCACTCACAAAACTAAAGTCTGCGATCGGTTGATCAAATACAGTAATCGGTGCCCTAAAAGTATCTACACAACCATCGACTGAGACGATCGCCAGTTCTACGGGATAGCTTCCATACGCTCCATAGGTATGAAAGGGGTTTTGTTGGTTGGAGGCGGCTCCATCGCCGAACGTCCAGTCCCAGCCGACCAGCGGATTGCCAGTCACAAAGCTAGATAGGTCCGTAAATGGGGTGCTATCACCAAAGCAAATCTGATTATAATTAAAGTTAGCCGTTACCGCAGGAAATATTTCCACTGCATTAGTAACCGTATTGCTACAGCCGAGCTCATCTGTTACGCTGAGACTCACATCATAAACCCCAAAATTGGCGTAGGTATGCGTTGGCTCGAAAGTAAATCCATTGAAGGTATTATCGTCCCAGTCCCAGCTATAAGATAGGGTATTGCCCGTGCCGGTGATGCTGGTATTGCTAAAGCTTGATACTAAGCCTTGACATATATCTGGACTAGAGAAGGCTGCAGTTGGATTTTCGTAAACCGTTACATCAACGGTATTGATAGCCACACAGCCTTGGGCAGTCGTAGCCGTAAGTTGAGAGCTATAAGTACCAAAGCTTGGATAAATATGATTAGGCAATGCGGTAGTGCCCACGCTCCCATCTCCAAAGTCCCAGTTATAAGTTACGCCCGGGCCTATAATGTGGGTAAACTGGTTGGCGCTGTTGGCACAAACGCTGTCCACCACATAATTGACAATCGGCAGTGAATCTACCAATACGCTCTTTATGATCGTATCGGGACAACCACTAGCATTGAGGGTGATCAAGCTCACATCATAAACCCCTGCTTGGGCATAAGTATGAAACGGATTTTGGTCTGTGGCTTGATTGCCATCGCCAAAGTCCCAATCCCAAGCCACCAAAGAATCTGCAAAGGTCAGATCAACGAAACCCGTTGGGAAGCCATGACAGACTGTATCAGCGATAAAATCAGCCTGATTGGCAGGATAAACGGTTATCGAAATAGTATCGTGATATTCACAAAAACCCTGCACCGCGGTAGTCGTCAAGACATAGTCATAAGTGACGGCTTGGTTAGTGGCATTGGTCAGAGTCAAAGTCGGATTGCTAAAGGCGGGATTAGATATGCCTACTGCTGGGCTCCAGCTATAGGTTTGCCCTATACTGGTCTGAACCCCAATCAATATGGTGTCATCCGAACATAGCACCTCATCCGGCGCCTGAAACAAATCCGGTGGATCTAAGATCTGTAAAATGGCAGTATCTGTATAAATAGAGGTCGCACAGAGCGAAGAATCGATATAGATAATCTCGATCGTCTCTGTACCCTCAACGATATTATCATTGAAAATGGTAACCGGTACGGTGATAAAGTTTTGGCCCGGAGGCATAATGATAGAGTCTGGTAGACCCGTATAATCAACCCCTGGAGTAGCAGTACCACCGATATTGTAATGAAACACGACGGTATCGTTCAGCGGAGCTGGTATCGCAAAAGTAAAGACCCCATCGACACAATCCTCCACTGCAACATTAGAGCCCAATGCAGTATTATTGGTCGCCTGCAAAGCCAGTACCGTCGAATTACAACCAATACCGCCTGCCTCTAAAAATACCCCAGAATCAAAAATCTGGTCCCCACAATCCTGGATGGCTAGGGTTACTGTATAAGTTTCACAAGCCGTTACGACCGCTTGGGCGAGGAGGGGAGTCGTAAAACCATCATAACCCACAGTCGCACCAGTGGTATTATCTACAAAAAAGGCACAGTTGGTACAAGGTCCCATTGGCACATTACATGCACCTCCTACGGCTCCAAAGTTGACATTGTCAATAGTTACCGGTTGAGTAGTGCCGGGAATCAAAGCGATATTTTGTCCCGGAGGAGGGCCAAAACCCGGCCCGGAAATAAAAAAGGCGAAAACATCGTTTACGCCGGCGTTGACATAGTCTGAGTACTCCTCTGAGGCAAAGACATACTTAATGCCGATGGTATCACAGTAAGGGGTGATATCAAAAGTGATGACACAGGCATCAAAATTTTGCGGAATATTAGGCACAAGCGCATTGAGGGGCGGATAGGAAGCCGTACCAACATTGGTCGAGGCCAAATTGGTACAAGCTGGCGCGCCATTAGGGACAGCATCTTGAGCCTCTCCCGAAGAAATCAATACCCCACGGGTCAAACCTAGATTGGAGTTGGTGCCGTCAAATTCCCACATTGCTACGGTCGTATCGCAAATCGTTTGCAGATTGCTGACCACGACTCCTCCGCCAAATAAAGTCTGTAGAAGTTCGAATTTGGGCATGGTATCAGCTACCGTTAGCTGCGCACGCAGCCCTATCGTACTACTCAGGAGTAGCAGTAAAAGTAATAGTAGATTTCTCATCAAATGTTTTGCCTAAAGTTGATTACTTAACAACTGTTATGGTTCCGCTACGTGTGTGTAGTTGGCCAAGAATATCTTGCCCTTGTAGTTTATATACATATACACCTTCGGGAATCATTTGCCCCTTAGTGTCTTGGCCATTCCATCTAAAATCTGGCTGCTCCGCCTGATAGACCAAAGCACCCCAGCGATTATAGACCTCAAACTGGACTTGCTGGAATAA
>JBCAWW010000643.1:0-3947 GCA_038534415.1 Bacteroidota bacterium
AATCTTGGCCGTTAGGCAACTATTGGAGCTATATCCTTGGTATTGGTTAGCGACTATATTGATGGGGACTGTGGCCTTGGGCTTTTTATTGGCGAGAATACCCGCATGGCTCCGCAAAGCCAAAGAGCGAGCGCTTCAACCGCTCCAAAAACCTCTCAATGAGATCCCCATGGAGGCCGAAGAAGTCAAGCTTTGGTCTTTGGCAGCAATTGCTTTTTACGCCAAGTTACGCGGCTGGGATGATAGTAGCTTACAGCTCAAAAGTAAGGCTCGCATTATGGCCAAGACTTTGCTTCGCGACGAATGGGAAATCAATAGCCTAGAAGATTTTGAAGAGATACAGGCCTGGTTACTCGAAACCGGCCATCGACAAGGCTTTAGGGCGCTTGTCAACGCTGTCGATCAAATGTCAGACCAAGGACTTTTGATCTATGCTCAGGAGGTACAGGCCGGTACCCGAACCCTAGAGGATGGCGCAGAACCCGATGAGATCATCCATCGCCTACGGCTGATCAAAGAAGATGCTGAGCGCTTGCGCATGAATGGCTTTCTCGCGTGGGATCTATTACGCTATCTAGACAATTGCCGCTTGGGCTATCTCGCGGGTCATCTCACCCTAGAAGAGGCCGAAAGTGCCATGCATGCGGCTTCACAAGTATTGCAGAGTCGTTTTTCGAGCTGGCGAGAACTGGCTGACAACTTCTTGCTAGGCCGTGAATTTTGGTCTATCAAAGCCAGTAGGGAAGATGGTTCCTTATATCGCAATGCCATCTCAAAGCTTTTTGACGATCCCGAGAGCCTTTGGCACGAAATTCCCTTTAATTTGGCCTTAGCAAAATAGAGAAAAGCGTTCCGCGAAGCGGCAAAGCCCAAAACGCCTCCCTAGCAATAGGCTACTCCACCGCCGCCAAAATCCCCCCGACAAAAGTCTCAATATCAAATACGGCTCGGTCTGGCGTATAGCCTAAGCGCACGATAATCATATTGCGGGAAGGAATGATAAAAACATGCTGCCCTTCAAAACCAGAGGGATAGTACATATCGCTTGGCAGAGTCGGAAATTGCTTGCCCTCTTTATTGCCGGCATTGAGCCAAAACTGAGCTCCGTAGCAGCCTTTATAACTTTGGGGAGTGGGGGTACGCGTATAATCGACCCAGCCCTCTGGTAAAATTCGCTGCCCTTGCCAAAGTCCATCTCGCAAATACAAAAGCCCAAACTTGGCCCAATCGCGTGCATTGGCATACATGAAGGAAGAGCCTACATAAGTGCCAGAAGCATCAGGTTCCATGATGGCACTTTGCATACCTAGCGGCTGGAAAAGGCGTCTATGCACAAAGTTGAGATAGCTTTCTTCATCGCTCAGGCTCTGCCGAACGATTCTCGCCAGTAAATTGGAAGTCGCGCTAGAATAATACCATCGACTATCAGGCTCGTAGGCAAGCTCGCTTTGCGCTGCATAATCTGCCGCGCTTGGCTCTTCAAATAGCATGGTGGTAGCATCTGCGGGTGGAAAATAGACCTCTTCAAAGTCCAGACCACTGCTCATGCGCAGCAATTGATCCAAGGTGATTGCCTTGCGTGGGTCCCCTTCGTCCTGCCATTCGGGTATCGGGGCCGGGGCTTTGATGTCAAGTTTCCCATCTTTGACCAGCATACCGATTTGGGCTTGCGTCACACTCTTGGTCATCGACCAGCCCAGCAAAGGCGTTTGAGCATCAAAGCCGGGACCATAGCGTTCGGCAAGGACGATACTATCATACATCACCACCACCGCTCGGGTGTTTTTTTGTGGTGCTTCTGGATTTTCGTCTTCGACGAACGCATAGTCAATTGCCGCGGCCAGTTTAGCGACATCAATCTTCGCGCCTAGCCTAAGGGTATCTTCATAGTCTCGCAGCGCTTCGTAGCGAAGAGAGCGCGTGCTTGTTTTTTGGATCGTGCCACCCACTAATTCCGTTTGCTCCTTACCACTCAGCAGGGTACAACCAAGGCCTTCTCTAAACACTGCGGTTCGCTCCCAAAAAGCGAGACGGCTCTTGACCAATTGCTGCTCTTGGTCGACCTCATTGTTGACATACCAATAAGCACTGAGGTCTTGGGCCTCGACAGAGGCTGCCGTTCTGCCAGAGACAAAGACGCAGGAACACATAATCTTGGCCGAATAGGCTGTGCCGATGGGCGCAAAGATGTTACCTCCAATGATAAATAGCCCGACCAAAATCAGGCTGAATGCGATAAGTAGTCCTTTTTTTAGCATAGCGAAGAGAAGTTACACAAGAAATCAACTAAAGCCGATTTTCTTCCTTTCTTCTTGCCCAAAAGTGGGCTCACTCATCTTATAAATCTCAGCCAGACTCATCTCTTCACTTACTTCCCCATGCCCCAAGGCTGTCGCTAAGTGATTCGCTTTTGAGACCGTCAGAGGTTTGAATTCATATTTGGCGATCATGCGACCTTTGCGCAAGAGGGCCTTGTCGATTTTTTCGAGGCTAGAATTGAAGGTGCAGATGATCTTGAGATTGAGATAGTCGCTAAAGAGGCCATCTGTCAATTGGAGGATGGTCGAAACCACCGAATCTTCCTTAGAAAACTCGCGCGACATGATCACTCTTTCGGCGTCCTCGATGATGAGCACCGCATCCTTGTGCCGCAAAATAAAGGTGATAAACTCCGGTTTGAGTAGCTCCTTGACAAATTCGTTTTGCACAAAGATGAAGGAGCGATCTTTAAACTTAGCGATTAGATGCTTGATGTAAGAAGTTTTGCCCGTGCCGGGAACGCCATGCAACAATATCAGACCTGAGGAAACCGCCTCAATACCACGGGTGATTGCTTTATCGACCAGGGCAAAGTCGTCATTGTAATGCTGCTCGAGATCGAGGTCTTGAAAATTGCCGGCTTTGACTTCCTCCGTGGAAAAACTACGATCATCGCGCGTGAGCACCTTGAATGACTGATGCCTTTGCTCCCCAAATTGGGTGCGTAGCTGATGATTGGTAGCTAAGACCCAGCGCTCGAGCTCATGATCTTGTAGGTCATACAAAAAGTCGATTTCTAAGACTTCTTGGTAGAGCGCGATTTTGATTACGAGCTTATGTTTGTCGCTTTCGTAAAAGCATTTATGGGCGTAGTCGTCCTCGATCTGGGTATTTTGGGTGTCTTTGGTCGACCAATATTTAAAGATCGGCTGCAGGCCCATTTGGACCAGATCAATCTGTGCCATCACCATGTCCATATTTTGCTTGCTTTCTTTGAGCGGCAAATTGAGGACCAAATGTGAAGGAAGACTGTCGTAAACGACGGTAAAATATGAATGCAGTTCGAAGTCGTTATAGTAATCGAACGCATCGATTAATTCGGCCATGTGCGAGTTGTGCTAAAATCTAGGTGGAAATTGACTTTACCGTTTTACGGAACGATAGGTTACAGAAAAGGAGCGCTTGGGAGATTTTTTACTGCTGCGCAGAACGCTTATCACTAGCAAAGATAGAATATTGGGAGTCGTTCTGCGAAGCAGCCCTCAAAAAAGAATTCGCATTATTTGCGGAGCGAAGGCTGTATCTCCCGATCAAATAAGTGTATATTTTCTCTCTCAAAGCTGATCTTATGCGTTTTCTACTTTTTTGCCTCTTGATTTGTCTTAGTCTTTCCACCCAAGCACAAAGTGCTCGTAAAGTCTTGGCCTTTGCGAGGGCGGAGATTGATACTCTTTGTTCTCCGACTTTTGCGGGTCGAGGCTATATCGAGGACGGTCATCTTAAGGCAGCTACCTATATCGCCAGCCGATTCGAAGAATTAGGAGCAGAATCGTTCCGCGAACAAGCGGCTATGGGAGTGGAGCGCTATTTTCAATTCTTTGACTTTGAAATCAATCTCGCAAAAAAAACCTCCCTCCTGCTCAATGGGCAAGAGATGAAGCCGGGGCTCGACTATATTGTCAATAGTT
>JBCAWW010000644.1:0-3946 GCA_038534415.1 Bacteroidota bacterium
AGCTTTGCCGATGATCAAAACTCTATCTCTATCGGTATGCTCGATCTTCTTTTCGAGAAAACAACCGGCAAAGCCTCTTTCGTAGGAGAAATCGCCTTCGGTCCTCGTAATGCTGGCTCTGCTGGCCCCGCTCCTGAAGGTTCTGCTTACGCACCACGCATCCAAAATCTGTATGCCTCTTACGCCTTGACTGACAAATTGACCATCACAGGCGGTTATATGGGTACTTTTGTGGGCTATGAGGTTATTTCCCCCACAGGCAACTTCAACTATTCTACTTCTTATCTCTTCACCAACGGACCCTTCCAAAATGCGGGTGTAAAACTAGACTATGCCATCACCGATAAGGTGGGTATCATGGTAGGTGCTTTCAATCCTTGGAACGTTTATACCGCTCCCGATTCTATCGGACCGAGCAGCTTGGGTGCTCAGCTTTATATCTCTCCCGTTGACGGATGGGATGCCTACATCAACTTTGTTACCGGAGGCGAAAGCGGTACAGAAGTAGACTTGACCACTACATTTTCAGTTTCTGACAAACTTATGTTAGGAGTCAATGCTGCTAGCTATACCGATGGTGGTGAAGGTGCCGAAGAGGTAGCTTTTGCAGGTGGCGCTCTTTACGTCAATTATGCAATGACTGATGCCGCTGCTTTAGGCGTACGTGCTGAATACTTCCAGGCTTCTGCCGCTAGTGGCATTTTGAGTGCAGACGTTGATGGTACAGTTACCTCTGTTACTTTGTCTGGTAACTTCGGCTCAGGCGGATTAGTCTTTATCCCAGAGATCCGTTTTGACGCTGCTAGCGAGTCCATCTTCGTTGACGGAGAAGGCAATGCTTCAACTAGCGCCGTTCAGGCAGTATTGGCCGCAGTATATGCTTTTTAAGCAGATAATGCCTAAGCAAAAAATAAATATCAAGCTCCCTCTACCCCTGCCTTCAAAGGAGGGATAATGAGCGCAGCGAATGGGGCAGTTTATAAGATTCTCAATTCTAAAACATACCCTAAACTAGATACTAGAATCAAAAGTCTCTAACTTTACCATTCACTACTAGGGCTGTGGCTTTCCCACAGCCCTTTTCTTATTGGCCATTGACCTTATTACGGACTGTAGGCGTCAATACTTCTTCAAACAAAAAATCTAGCGAACGAGACAAAGCGTCCACCCCGATCTGATTGGCCGGTGAGGCTACGTCAAGATTTGTATTAGGAGAGTTAGTTGCCTGCTTGCCCTTTTTGCCGCCTTTACCCTTGCGGGCGGCCCTTCTTTGTTGTATAGCTGCTTCAAAAATGGCCATTTGCTCTGCATCGAGAACGCTTCCCATTTGGCTACGCATATTTTGATGGATTTGCTTCTTTTGCTGCCTAAAAGCTTGCACATCAGTTTGTTTTTGACTGTGGTTCGCTCTTAGCTCTTCGGCTGTCGCATACAAAATGTCGAGTACGGGCTGTTGCTGCTCTGCGCGCAACGATAAGTTTTCATTAAAGGCATCATAAAGCGCTTGCACCTTGGTCGAGTCTGGCCCTTGTCCAAAACAAAGATTGAGGGCGAGCATTGCGAGGAGAAAAGAAATCGTTTTCATAATCTGGTCTTTAGCTGTATGTAGCTTGAATGCCTTCAAATGTAACTTTGGATCCCTTTTTTGAGTGATACTGCTTCGCAGAACGCTTTTCTCTAGCCGCTAAAGGCTCCTGAGAGAAGCGTTCCGCGAAGCGACAAAAAAAAACACACACTCCCCCAATAAAAAAAGAGCTCTATGCAATGCATACAGCTCTTCTATGATCAGAACTGGCTGGGGACTAACCCGCTGTTGCCAATTCTGAATGAGTAGAAGCTAGCTTCTTTTGAATATCGCCCGGCACGACTTCATACTTCGAAAACTCTCGAGTATGTGTTGCTCTCCCTTGGGTGAGCGAACTGAGCGTCGTGGCATATTTGTATAGCTCTGAAAGCGGTATTTGAGCGGTGATACGCTGGTACGCCCCTTCATTGTTAAATCCTTCGACTATGGCTCTGCGGCTCTGCAAATCGGTCATGATGTCTCCCATCTGCTCGTCTGGTACCAAGACATCCACCTTATAAATCGGTTCCAACAAACGCGGCTTCGCTTCCATAAAGGCTTGCTTGAAAGCATGCTGACCGGCCAACATGAAGGAGACCTCATTGGAATCTACAGCGTGCATCTTGCCATCATACACCACCACTACGACATCTCGAGCATAAGAACCCGTGATCGGCCCTTGTTCCAAGACTTTCATGATGCCTTTTTGGATCGCCGGTAAATAGCGTGTATCGATCACCCCACCGACGATGGCATTGCAAAATAGCAGCGTACCACCCCAAGGTAGTTCAATCGCTTCCTGATTGCGGATTTTGTATTCTCCGCTAGGCTGCCAGCCTTCGTGATAAGGGTATACCTTCATAAAGACTTCCCCAAACTGTCCTGAGCCACCAGACTGTTTTTTGTGCTTATAATGTCCTTGCGATGGGATTTGAATCGTCTCACGATAGGAAATCCGCGGCTCTTCATAATGCACCTCAACCCCATGAATATGACTCAGTAGCCATTTGACAATCATCAGGTGCAATTCTCCCTGACCATGAATGATACTTTGGCGCAATTCTTTGGCATACTCTACCCCAAAAGTCGGATCATTTTGCCCGATTTTGCTAAGGGCCACGGCGAGTTTTTCTTCATCCCCCTCTTTTTCGGGCACAATAGAAGCTCTGATCTTGGCATTAGGGTAGACAATGGGCGAAAGCGCGGCTCCATCATCCTCAATTCGTAGAGTTTGGTTGGAATAAGTGTCTTTGAGTTTGACGGTGGCACCAATATCACCCGCAGAAAGTCTATCTACTTGGTTGCGGTTTTTGCCGTCCATCACGAAGAGTTGGCCCAGCTTAGTTTTGTTGCGGGTCGCTAGATTGTAGAGTTCTTGTCCACTACTAATTTCACCGGCACAGACCTTAAAGAAACTCGTTTGTCCGGTGTGCTTGTCGCTATTTGATTTAAATATAAAGAGGGTCGTCTCAGAATCGCTGACTTTAATTTCGTCGCCATGTACGGTATGCTCGGGTCCCATATCACCCGCTGTGGGGGCGACATTGCCGATAAATCCCATCATGCGTCCGCTGCCCATATTTTGTTTGGCGGCGACACAAAATAGAGGGAATACGGAGCGGCTCAGCATACCTGCTCGTAAGCCCTGACGCATTTCGTCTTCATCCAATTCTCCTTTTTCGAAGTAAAGCTCCATCAGCGCTTCATCATGCTCGGCTGCTGCTTCGACTAGGGTGTTGTGCAATTCATTGGCCATGGGGCGGGCGTCCTCGGGTATCGGATACTTTTCGGGCTTGCCTCCGCCTGCTGGAAACTTATACATGACCATCTTGAGTACGTCTATGATGGAGTCAAAGCCTTCGCCTGCATGATAGGGAAATTGCATAACCACCACGGAATTGCCATACTGTTCGCGGGTGCGTTCGAGGGCGAGATTCCAATCTGCTTTGGCATGATCAAGTTGATTCATGACAAAGATGGTGGGTTTATTATAAGTGTTGAGATATCTCCAGATGATTTCGGTACCTACTTCTGGTCCTTGTTGGGCGTTGAGGGTAACGACTGCCGTGTCGGCCACTCGCAAAGCGCTGATCAATTCGCCCGAAAAATCGTCCATTCCTGGCGTATCAATGATATTGATCTTAGTCCCTCTCCATTCAGTATGCATGATTGAGGAAAAAACCGAGTTTTTGCGCGCTTGCTCTAACTCGTGAAAATCTGAGACGGTATTGCCGTCGTCTACAGAGCCCATACGATTGATGACTCCGCCTTCGTACATCATGCATTCTGCGAGAGTAGTTTTGCCGGACTTCGGGCTTCCCGCGAGCACAATATTTTTGATGTGACTCGATTGGTAATGTTTCATAAGTACGCAGTAGTAAG
>JBCAWW010000645.1:0-3941 GCA_038534415.1 Bacteroidota bacterium
GAAATCCGTCTGGTGTTTATTGGCACTGGGCGGTTTTTTTATGGCCAGATTTCCCCATATTGGGGCATGAATCTTTCCCTCAAAGAACAGATACACACTCAATGCTTAGCCTTGCTAGATCAACGGATCGCTCGACTGCAGCGTTCCATCGCAGATGCCCAAAAAGCAGCCTCAGAAGACACCAAAAGTAGTGCTGGCGATAAGTTTGAGACCTCCCGCGAGATGCTCAAACAAGAGATCAACAAACACAATCAACAATTGTCCATGGCCATCAAAATGCGGCAGCAGTTTGGCCAAATCGATCCGCAGCAGCAGTTAGACAAAATTAGTTTTGGCAGCCTTGCAGAAACCAATGAGGGTTGGTACTATTTTTCGGCCAGTCTCGGTAAGGTCCAATGGGAAGAGGAGAGTTCCTTTGCGCTTTCGATGGTTTCGCCAATTGCCAAGGCGATGGCCAATCTCGAAGTCGGAGATGAAGTGGTCTTTATGAAGCGGAAGATTACAATTTTAAACATTTCTTAAATCACTGTCCTCAGCCCCTAAAAGGACCGAGCTTCCTCAATCACATAGGTTTAAGTTGAGGTATTCTGCTTCGCAGAACGCTAATCAGCGGGCGACAGCAGTGCTAGACTTGCGGCATTTCGCTGAGTAGCTTTCAATCGCTGAGGGGATTTTGTAACTTCTTACAAAGCTGCTTTGCCATGAATTTACGACTCCTTTGCCTGCTCCTATTGGGGACCCTTTTTTCTTTTTCGCTCTTCGCGCAACGCCCCTTCATAGAGGATTTTAGCTTGCGGGGAGACACCTATTTGACCGATGAAGATTGCTTTCGGCTGACAGAGGCCTATGATTATCGGTCGGGTTCGATTTGGTATAAGCGGCCCCTAAATTTGGAAGAGCCTTTTTCGGTGGAGTTGCAGATACGAGCGGGTTGTGAGGATGAGGCCGGTGCTGATGGGATGGTTTTTGTCTTTAGTTCGAGTACCAATGTGCTCGGCTATGTGGGCGAAGGCATTGGTTTTTCGGGCTTGCGCCCCTCGGTAGGGATTGAGATTGACACTTGGGTCAATTATCACCTTGGCGACCCTCAAGAGGATCATCTCGCCATCATGCTCAACGGTCGCGTCGGACATGCCAATGATCTCGCAGGGCCCGTAAGGATTCCCAATATCGAAGACTGCCTATTGCATACTTTTTATGTGATCTGGAATCCCGAAAACCAAAAACTCTCCGTTATGCTAGACGGCCAGGAGGTCATCTCCGCCACCAAAGACCTACTCAATGAGGTATTTCTCGGCAATCCGCAGGTGTATTGGGGCATGACGGCTGCTACGGGCCGCTACAACAATATCCACGAGGTTTGCTTTGATCGGATCGGCTATCAGGGCCCTTGGCGCCGGGAGGTGGAAGATCTTTGTGAGTGATTACTGCATTTTCAATTCGAGTCGCAATATCAAAAACTCCGCCGGACGTACCACGGCCATTCCGATCTCGATATTCATGCGATTTTGGTTGATGTCATTATTGGTCATCGTCTCATTGAGGCCACATTTGACATAAAAGGCATGATCTTGTTTCGCTCCTTGGAGGGCTCCTTGGCGATAGAGTTGTCGGAGGTATGCTTCGCAGAACGCTTCTACTTGTGCCCAGGTATTGGCATTATTGGGTTCGAAAACCGCCCAACTAAGTCCCTTTTCCAGTGATTGCTCGACCATGATCGCAAAGCGTCTGACCGGTACATAGCGCCACTCATTGTCATTGCCGGCGAGGGTGCGAGACCCCCAAACGAGGATACCTTTGCTGGGCATGGCGACGATCGGATTGATAGATTTCCCACTAGCGTGAGTAGCGGCAGCGTTCTGCGCAGCAGTGGACAAAGGATGACTCAAGCCGCTGATGCCCTGGACCTGGACGTTGGCGGGGGCCTTCCAAACCCCTTCTTTACGATCCTTGCTTGCGTATATTCCCGCCATCGCCCCAGCAGGAGGGACGCTAGTGCCGCTAGTGCTCACGAGCCAAGGATAGTAAACCGCTGCATGGCTGAGATTGGAACCGCTAGTATGGGCGCGAAAAGCCTGAAAATCTTGAGTGCTATTGCCAGAGGGGCTGCGCGTATTGAGGATGGCAAAGCGATCTTTCATCAGGCCGCAAATACTCATCATGCTGTTTTGGACCGCATAAAAATCGCTTTCATTGAGGGCTACCGCGTCAGGGACGAGGAGCAATTGTACCGACATCTTCTTGCTGATGCTTAGGCCATTGAGTAAGGCCTGCTTTTGGATGGGACGGCTGGTTTTACCTACCGAAATGACGTAGCACTTTTCACCGCCATTTTGAAAAAATAGCTGCACCGACTCCGCAAGATAATAATTGGCAGTTGCGCCCCCAAATTGTCGTTCATAGGCTGCATATGACTTGAGCAAGACGGGACGCGTGCTATTTGGAGCAATTTTGGTGTAGCCAATGATCGCCGGAATGGCCGTTTCTACTTGCGCCACTCCGCTTGCCGGAGCTGAGGAGGAGCGTTGTCCGAAGGCCAAAGCAAAAAGAAGAGAGAGCAAAATACTGAGAGAGATCGGTTTCATACTTGATAGTGCCGTTTGGAGTCTATAATGTAACATCTCTCGGGAGGGACGCAAGGGATTGGGGCCTGCGTTTGGGTTTTGCTGCTTCGCAGAACGCTTATTCTTGACGCGAAGGGTATCGCAAGCATAAGGATTATCGGGGCTTTTTGCAGTAGCCAAATGGAGGGCTCCTACATAAAGTTGAAACTCGCGTTTTGCCTTAAAAAGAAGGACACATGAGAAGAAAGTTGCCATGCCTCTCTGTCTCATGTGTCCTTTGATCAGTTTTACCTAAAATTAGGGTTTAAATCCTTCGGGCCGCTTCCAGCGAACGGGAGCCGCCGGTTCGGGTTTCATTTCAAACTCTTGGGTTTCGAGTAGGCGCATGGCTTCCTGGACTGCGCGTTCTAGCTGCGGATCGTGCCCTTCGAGCTGCGCTTTGGGGTCTTGGATCACTTCGATATCTGGCGCAATTCCTTCGCCTTCTACCGCCCAATTGCCATCCACATCAAAAAATCCTCCGCGCGGTGCCACCATACGGCCCCCATCGATAAAGCGTGGGGTATCCCAAGTACCGACCAGGCCTCCCCAAGTACGAGTGCCCACCAAAGGTCCTAGTTCCTTGGCCTTGAACATATAGGGCAGGAGATCACCCCCAGAACCCGCTCGTTCGTTGACGATCATCACTTTAGGGCCCCAAATACCGGCGATAGGCGTGGTCCAAGGACGATTGTCATTGGTTTTGCTATTGAAGTAACCCAGATGCGTACGGGCCATGACATCGATCATATAATCCGCGGCAGAGCCACCACCATTGTTGCGTTCATCAAGGATGACGCCCTTACGATCTTGCTGAGCAAAATAATAGCGATTGAAATAGGCAAAGCCTTGCCCACTGGTATTGGGGATGTAGACGTAAGCCAATTTACCGCCTGAGAGTTCGTCTACTTTTTTGCGGTTGCTCTCGATCCAATGCCAGTTACGGAGTTGATATTCATTACCGACGGGCTTGACCATAATATTGCGTGCGCCATCTTCACTCGATTTGTCATTGACGGTGATTTCGATGGTACGGTTGCTGGTCTGCTCGAAGAGCTGGTAGGGATTCATATCAGGGGTGAGCGCTTGGCCATTGACAGCAACGAGATAGTCGCCTTCTTTGACATCAAGGCCAGGCTGGTGGAGCGGTGCCCGAACGTTTGGGTTCCAGTTTTCACCCGTATAGATTTTTGAGATTTGAAAACCGTCTTTTTGCAAAGTCAAATCACAGCCTAGCAAGCCCACGGGCACGAAATCAAAATCTGGCATATCACCCCCACTCACATAAGAGTGCCCAATCGCGATTTCACCGCTCAGGATATCTACCACATAATTGAG
>JBCAWW010000646.1:0-3941 GCA_038534415.1 Bacteroidota bacterium
TATTCTCCCGCCATTGCCAATTGGCTCAAAGGCCAAATCCGCCAGGATTAATTCCAGCATGTCAGAATTTCCCATTTATTGCGAAAATAAATTTATGCTGTGGAACAGTTGTTGCAAATTTTCAGATAAATAATACGATCGATACTTGATCAAATTATTTATCTGAAAAAATTGAGTAATCTGCTATGCCTTCTTTACTCCCTGTTAGCGGTACCCTTGGCCGCGAAAGGGCTGCTCATTTATTGAGACGAGTAGCCTTTGGTTGTAATCGAGAACAAATTGATGCCTTCGCAAACAAAACTGTTTTGCAAGCTGTCGAGGACCTTCTCACTCCAAATTCCCTCCTGGCCCCACATGCTGATGCTTCTAATGGCGTTACTTGGATGCCTGATGGCTCTATTGCCGCTCCAGAAACCAAAATTATTGCTTGGTGGATGTACCATGCACTTGATCCCAACAAACCGCCAAGTGTTTTTCCTCGCCTCAGCTTCTTTTTACATACTTGTCTTACCATCAAGTATGATCTGGTTCCCAGAACGCATGTCTATTATTATCTAAGACTCCTCATGGAGTATACAGATAAGAGTTATAAGACACTCGTTCGCAAAATGACCGTAGACAACGGAATGGGGCTTTTCCTCAACATCAGTGATAGCACTAAAGATCACCCTAACGAAAATTATGGGCGGGAACTGTTAGAACTATTTACGGTTGGCAAGGGACCCCAAATTGGCCCAGGTAACTACACCAACTACACAGAAGGCGACATTCTTGAAGCAGCTAGAATCCTTACAGGTTTCATTACCAACTGGGATTACAATGACGCTTCGAAATATGACCCGGATTTAGGTTGGGCAGTTATGTTTCCTTATCCTCCTCAGCATGATACTGGAAACAAGAGCTTTTCAGCTGCTTTTGGCAACCGTACTATTCAAGGTCGTGCTGACAAAGCGGGTATGCTTGAAGAGGTTGATGATTTGATCGACATGATTTTCGATCAAGATGCAGTGAGTTTATTCATTGTAAGAAAGCTATACCGTTATTTCGTTCACTACGAAATCACCGCTGATATCGAATCCGATATCATCATACCATTAGCTGAGACTTTCAGAACGAACAATTACGAGTTTCTACCGGTACTTAC
This sequence comes from Bacteroidota bacterium, assembly GCA_038534415.1. GTDB lineage: Bacteria > Bacteroidota > Bacteroidia > J057 > J057 > JBCAWW01. The sequence goes on from JBCAWW010000646.1 coordinate 1,145, forward strand.
CCAACTTTTCAATAGCGCCCACTTCTATGATGAAGATGACACAGTAGTTGGAGATCATGTAATTGGTGGTTTGATCAAGTCTCCCCTTGATTTATGGTATAGCACAGTCAAAGGGTTTGGTGTCAATATTCCTGACCCAAATGTTGACCTAGCCTCGCTTCAAACCTGGTTGCATTACTTCCAAATTTATGTGCCAGAAATGGGGATGATCCTCTTCAACCCAAGTTCGGTTGCAGGATACGAGCCCATGTACCAAGAGCCGGAGTTTAATCGCTATTGGATCAATCAATCGACTCTCCCCTCGCGTTATGGTTTGATTTATCAATGGCTGGTTGACAACAATATGAATTCGGCACCAGCCGCAGGTAAATTCAACGCCCTCTATTATGTTGAAAACCCTTCTTATATGCCTGCCTACTATGGATTTGATCCTCAGGGCAATCCGGGGCCTCATGCTGGTGGACGTATAGCAGATCACCTCGTGCAAAACATGGTCGACTATCTTCTTCCTGTAGCGTTAACACAAGATCGGTTCATGTATTTCCGTGATGAAGTACTGTTGGAAGGCCTCTCTCCCGTCTCCTGGATGATGGAATGGGACAATTATAAAGCCAGCGGAAATCCAACCAATGTTCAGGCTCAGTTAACCAAATTAGTTAAAGCCATTATCCAATCTCCTGAATTTCAGCTTTACTAATAGTACTAACCCTTTCTTAATCTTTAACCTACAGAAAAATGAATAGAAGAAATTTTATAAAAGGCGTTGGTACTTCTTCAATCGCCGCTCCTTTTGTCCTAAATGGTATTCCCATGAGTCTTATGGGGAACTCCTTAATGGCAAACCAGTTCTCATGTGAAGACGTCAATGACCGCGTTATGGTTGTTGTTCAGCTAGGTGGTGGTAATGATGGGCTTAACACCTTTATCCCACTTGACCAGTATTCTGACTATCGCAACCTCCGTCCCAATATTGGCATTAGAGATACTGGGACTAGAAAATATACCCAGCTAGATGCAAATCTTCAGTTCAATAAGCAGGTAGCACTCCAACCTGATGCCCTAGCGCTAAAAGATATCTATGATGATGGCAAGCTAAACATCATCCAAGATGTCTGTTACCCAAACCCCAACAAATCTCACTTCAAGAGTACTGATATTTGGTGGTCTGGTAAAGATGGCAACACTGCCCATGAAACAGGGGCCGGTTGGATTGGCCAGTATCTAGACAAAAGATTTCCTGATTATCCGGCTAGTTATCCAAACTCTGATATGCCAGATCCATTTGGTATCCAGTTGGGCAATCATACCACCGCTATGGGCTTCTTCCGTAACAATGGTATTCCAGTAGGTATTCCGATTGGTGGAGATCCTATTTATTACATGAATCTAGTGGCCAACTCCGGTGGAACGCTTCCCCTTACCAATAATGCCACGCATTATGAGAAGGAGATCAACTTCATCAATAATATGGAGTTAGGCGCTAACGATTACAGTGTCCGTCTAGCAAACGCTTACAATGCAGGCACCAACACTGTAAACTACCCAGAGACCTATTATAGCTGGGGGGGAGTATTCCATAACAATACCCTCGCTCCTCAGCTCAAGACCGTAGCTCGTCTTATTAGCGGTGGGCTTAAGACTAAAATCTTCTTTGTGAGTTTGTCAGGTTTTGACAATCACGCAGGTCAGACTTCTAGTGCAGATCCATCTCAAGGTACTCACGCTATCTTGATGTATCACTTATCTGAAGCCTTAAAAGCTTTCCAAAACGACCTGAGAGGTTTAGGGATTGAGGAAAAAGTCCTTTCCGTTACCTTCTCTGAGTTTGGTAGAACTGTACCTGAAAATGGTAGCTTTGGTACTGACCACGGTACTGCCGCTCCAATGATGATTATGGGTAAAGCGGTGCTTCCGGGTATCATCGGTACTAATCCAAGCCTTAACAACCTCAACGATAACAATTTTGCCTCTTGGCAACATGATTATCGAAGCGTTTTCACAACCCTTCTACAGGATTGGTTAGGAGCTAACACTGCTTCCTTGGCTGCTTCTGACTTAGACGGTTGGGAAAGTCAAAAACTACCGATTATCAACGATAATTATGTTGACCCGACTGACGGCAGGACCTACAACTTCGTTGCTGACCCCCTTTGTGATGATGCAATTAGTTTTCCTGTCGAATTCTTAGGCTTCAATGTCAACCTCAACGAGAATTGGGAAGCGGTATGCCAATGGGCCACCGCGACCGAAACCGATAACAAACACTTTGTTGTCGAACGTTCTCTAGACGGTGTCGCTTTTGAAAGAGTCGGTCAAGTAGACTCAAAAGGAGATAGCACTACGACCACGCAATATTCTTTCGTGGATACTAGTCCAATGGAAGGGCGCTCGTACTACCGCATCAAGCAGGTAGACCTTGATGGTTCCTTTAGCTTCACAGAAATCGAAACCATCATAATTGACGGCAATAGAGCGCAGGTAAGCTGTAATTTCTACCCAAATCCTGTTGTTGATACCCTCAACATCAAGTGTAATGCCAGCGCAGAAATTGGCGCTGCTACGATCCGAATTAGTAAAGTAGATGGGGCAACCTTAGAACAAAAGAGTGTCAACATCTCATCTGGGGAAAACTCGTTCAAAGTCCAAATGGGCAGATTTTCGCCAGGGCTTTATTTTGTTGAAATCTTCTCCTATACGAATGGAGCCGCAGTTCAACACTCATGGAGCCGAATAGTGAAGGAGTAGTATTCATCACTACTTCTTAAAACCCTCAAAGGATGATCCAATAAGCCAAAAT
>JBCAWW010000647.1:0-3937 GCA_038534415.1 Bacteroidota bacterium
TGTTTGGTGTACTCGAAAAGGCAGGCACCATCGAAACCAGCGTAGGAACCTTGATCAAGAATTTGGGGCAGGAAAAGAAATTTCTCATCGTAGTCCTACTCACCTTTTTGTACGGCTTCTTTGGCGTTGCGATTGGCTACGAAAACAATATCGCCTTGGTGCCAATCGCGGCGGTGGTGGTATTAGCCTTGGGAGGAGATTTGGTCTTAGCTGCGGGCATTGCGGTGGGCGGTATTACGGTAGGCTTTGGGCTTTCGCCTATCAATCCTTATACCGTAGGTACTGGGCACAAGATCGCAGAGCTTCCGCTATTTTCAGGGGCGCTGCTTCGCACAACGCTTTGTTTTATGGGCCTAGCCCTACTTTCATGGTACAATCTCCGCTACTTCAAAAAGATCCTCAAAGATCCCAGTCGAGGCCTCGGCCAAGGCCTCAACGAAAAAGGCCTAAGCCTTTCCAAACCCTTGGTCTCCTACCAAATGAATCCTAAGCAATGGCTGATATTGGGACTTGCGATTGGAGGCTTGGCCATCATGCTAGGCGGCATATTCACCCAAGGCTGGTATATCAACGAAATCTCCGCCATCTTTTTGATGATCGCGATCGTCTGTGCCATCGCGAGTCGGATGGGTGGGAAAACGTTCAGTGAAACTGTCCTCCAATCCATTGCCGAAGCTGCTCCGGGGGCTTTCATGGTTGGTTACGCCACTTCGATCAAAGTAGTGATGGAGATGGGCAATATTAGCGATACCATTGCCCATAGTTTATCGGGAGTATTGGCGCTCTTGCCAACCTATGTTTCGGCGGTGAGCATGTCTATCGCTCAGTCTGTTATCAATATGCTGATCCCTTCGGGGAGTGGACAAGCTTTGGCGACCCTGCCAGTGATGATCCCCGTCGGAGAACTCGTCGGTTTGACCCGTCAGACGACGATCTTGGCCTTCCAAATCGGAGATGGGGTGACCAATCTCTTCAACCCAGCCTTGGGCGGACTGATCGCGATGTTGGCCTTTTGTCGGGTGCCTTTTGATCGTTGGCTGCGCTATATCATGCCCTTGGTGGGCTGGTTGATGCTGATCGCAGCCGCGTTTTTGATCTTTAGTGTAGCCATTAATTGGCAGTAAATACTTGGACAAAAGTATCCCCAAAATCGTAATCGTATAGGCGGCAAGCTAAAGGCGGTTTGCTTCGCAGAACGTTCATTTTTGACGGCGCAAAATGTTGCGCCATTACTACTTCAAATCCCCTTGTGGGTGAGTCCGGAAATGCGTTCTGCGAAGCAGAAACGAATAAATTGCCCCTAAAGCAATCGGAAGTATTCAGTACAGACAAAAACAGTCCTAAGCGCTAAAATAGCTTGATTTTTCAACCGTCTTACTACTAAATACTTTTGCCTCAATACTTAACTTTACCAATATGAACGCAAAAGAAATACTCGCAAAACTCATCTCTTTTCCAGTACTCGGAGGGCAAAGCAATCTGCCAATTCTCCATTGGATCGAAGATTATCTCAAGCAACATGGCGTAGATTACACCTTGGTTCCCAATCCTGAGGGTACCAAAGCCTCTCTACATTGTCGGATCGGCCCCGCTGTAGATGGCGGTGTGATCCTCTCGGGACATATGGATGTTGTACCCGTGGAAGGGCAAAGTTGGGATACTGATCCTTTTATACTGACTGATGGCGGCGATGGGAAACTATACGGCCGGGGGAGTTGTGACATGAAGGGATTTATCGCTTGTTGTTTGGCGGCATTGCCTGAGATGATGGCAGCCGATCTCAAAAAGCCGATCTATTTTGCCTTTTCCTATGACGAAGAAATCGGTTGCTTGGCGGCCCCAGAATTGGTGGAGCACATCAAAACTACCTATAGCGAAACGCCCATTTATGCGATCATCGGGGAGCCCTCTATGATGCAGCCCATCGTAGGCCAAAAAGGCATCGTACTCTACCAAACCACCGTCAATGGCTCAGCCGGGCATAGTAGTCGAATCAAACAAGAGGTGAGCGCGATCCATGAAGCGGCTCGTCTGGTTTTGTGGCTAGAGGCAAAAATGGATGCCTTGGTCGCGGCTGGCCAGATAGATAAACGCTTTGATCCCCCGCATTCGTCCCTCCATATCGGCATGATGAAAGGCGGGATTGCAACTAATGTGATCGCTGATGAATGTTCCTTTTCTTGGGATGCACGACTGATTCCTGCCGACGATTTGGCCGAGATTAATGCGGAATACGATGCCTTTTGTCGTTCCCGCGAAGCGGAACTCCGTCAGATATTCCCTGATTTCAAAATCACCACAGAAGAACTCCATCCTTGGGTGCCTTGCCTCGATACCCCTGCGGACTGGCCCGTGGTAGATTTTATCAAAAAACTATCGGGTAGCGATCAACTAGATGCCGTTTCTTATGCCGCAGAGGCGGGGCAATTTGCGGAAGGTGGCTTCCAGTCAGTGATCTGCGGTCCCGGCTCAATCGCTCAAGCGCATCGCGCCAATGAGTTTATCGCCATCGAACAACTAGACGCTGGAGTAAAAATGATCCAAGATTTGATCCAAGAGCTGAGTTGATGCGAAAAATGAGGTGCAACCTTGTGGAGGAAAAACCACTCTCCTGTAAAAGCCTCCTGATATGAAATCATTATTCTCTTTTCTCACAGCACTCTTGATCTGCTGGCCATCTCTCCATGCCCAAACCCTAATCGATAGTCTAAACCAAAGTCTTCAAAATTTGTATGACAATTCAGGCCTGCCAGGTTTTGCGGTAGCGATTGTGGATGCAAATGGGGTGAGCTTTACCCAAGGATATGGCTACGCCAATCTCAAAGAAAAAGTGCCTTATACTCCCCAAACGGTCCAAAATATTGCTTCTATCTCAAAAACTGTCATCGGACTCAATCTCATGAAGGCAGTAGAAATGGGTAAGCTGCAATTGGATGATCCGATCAATAAGTATTTGCCTTTTGAGATCCATAATCCGTGGTTTCCAGAGAGGCCGATTACGATTCGGCATTTGGCGACACATAGCAGTAGCATTCGGGACCGTAATTATAGTCTTTCGTATTTGTTAGAGGAAGAGGCGGCCCGCCAAGATCCAGATGTGCCCCAAGATTGGTTGGCGTTTATCGCCAAGCACAAGCGAATGGATATGGAGACTTTTTTTCGAAGCTGTCTCGTACGTAAAGGCGATCTCTACAAAAAGAAAAACTTTCTCAAAAAGGCTCCCGGAACCACTAAGTCTTACAGTAATATAGGGGCGGCTTTAGCGGCTTTTGTGCTGGAAAAAGCAGTAGGGAAGCCCTTTTATGAATTTTCTCGTGAACAAGTAACGGGCCCTCTCATGATGGAGCATTCTGATTGGATGGCTGATGCCGTGACCCATGAACCCTTAGCGACGCTCTATTTCCCTGATGGCAAGCGAGTGCCTAATTACTCTCTGATTACCTATCCCGATGGTAGTTTTCGGACGAGTGTCGCGGATATGAGCCTATATCTACAGGAGATGATCAAGGGTTATACTGGGCAAAGCGACTATATGAGCCCTAGCTCTTTCAAGGCCTTACTCCCCGGTGATGAAGATGAAAGCCGGGTGTTTTGGGGGATGGGCGAGACCAGCCGCAATATTGGCCACAATGGGGGCGATCCGGGCGTACGAACCGATATGCACTTCAATGCCGACACAAAAATCGGCTATATCCTCTTTTGCAATATGAGCGCCGATGAAGACGAAAAACTGCATGCTCAATATTTAAAGATCCTCGAGATCCTGCATCAATACGGCCCCGAGCTTTGATGAGCTTTGAGGGATTGCTTCGCAGAACGCTTATCCTTATCAATAAACCTTTGATCAGAGATCTGAGATTGCCTTGGTTTTAGATAAAAACGCTTGCTTCCGAGGATTGAATCCCTAAGATTGGGTATTGAAAATATATTGCAAAAG
>JBCAWW010000648.1:0-3937 GCA_038534415.1 Bacteroidota bacterium
TTATTCGAATATTTGAATTATACAAAAGTCTACAGAAACGCCTCTTACTAAAGAGATTAATCTAAAGTACAAAAGGTTGGAAAAGTAGCATCATTTTTCGTTTTTATGGGCAACAATAGCTTCTAGGATAGCCCTTTCACTTTCCTGCACATCTGTAGAAAGCTGTTGCAAGATTACCTGATTGGCTAAAGGAGGCTGTCCAAATTCAGTTTCTGGCATGGCAGTCTCAAAGCTATTTAGATCAAAGGGTAAGGAAACCCCTTCTAATTCTTGACATAAAGGCTTCATAGCCTTTTGCAATTCGTTCATTTCAAGAATCAGACGCTCAAATATTGAATCATTCAACATGATACCTGTCTGAGTGCTACGAGAGGCTTGTGTCTTCTCGATGCGTTTGTCCAAGCTTTTCAATTCATTTTGCAAAGCAATTACGTGTAGGTGCATTTTACTTAGCAATGGTTGGGTATCAAGGCCTGGGATCGCCTGTTGAGTTTGGGAAGCGTTCTCGTAGAGATCTGCAATACTCAAGGCCATCTTCTCTTCAGCAACAGATTGACAAGCGGCCAACATGATCAAAGAGCTCAGCAATGGGATAAGAAAGCCTAATTTATTCAATGGTTTCACTATCATAGCGAGATACAGTATATACATTGGGGTCTAGTTCTATTTTAGCCATTATTCGATCCAACTCCTCATCATTGTGGACATATAAGTGAAATAATCCCTCAAACATTCCCTCCCGGGACTCAATGGTAACCTTTTGGATGTTTAATTTGAGTTGGAGAGAGATCACACGGATAAGATCATTGAGCATTCCCTGCTTGTCGAGACCGACAACTTTGATTCCGACCAAGAAAGTCACGTCTTTAGAATCTCCGCTATCTGCCCATTTGGCTCTTACAACCTGTGAGCCAAAACTTGACATAAGCGAAATGGCCTTTTCGCAGGAAGGTCGGTGAATGGTGATTTTATCTCCTTCTACAAAACCAAGGATATCATCTCCAGGGATAGGGTTGCAGCATTTTCCTAGTACATAGTAATCAATGCTTTGCTCCTTGCCCATCACGAGCATATCAGCATCTACGCCTAACTCTTTGAGGCGGGCCTTCATCCATTGCTGTCTTCGCTCCCATGCCTCAATATATTCGTTGCCTACGGCTTTGCCTTCTTTCTTTAGTTGGATAAACTCCGGTATCTTCTTCGTATCTATTTTACGAGCCCCCAAGGCAAAGAAGAAATCCTCTGCGCTAGGCATCATAAAGTAGGCCAAGAGTTCTTTCATATAGGGATGATTCTCGTCAACATCATATTGACGGGCTCGCCAGAGAAATAACATCCGCCCTTGTTCAATTACCTCATTTCGCTTGCGGCGGAGGAAGTTCTTGATATTGTCCTTGGCTCTAGGAGTGCGCACAAACCGAAGCCACTCTTGCTTAGGGCTTCCTTTGCGGGAGGTCAAGATTTCAACCTGGTCGCCGGGTCTGAGGATATAGTCCAATGCTACGACATGATTATTGACCTTGGCCCCAATGGCACTATCCCCAATATTGGTATGAATCTTATAGGCAAAGTCCAGGGCGGTGGAGTTCCGCGGTAAGCGTTTCATCTCTCCCTGTGGCGTAAAGACAAAAACGTCATTGGGTTGTAGGTTTTCTTTAAACCCTCTAAGCGCCTCTAAGGCATCGAGATGTGGATTTTCAAGTATTTCACGGATTTGCGATATCCACTCGGTGAGAAACTCTTCCTCAACGGTACCATTTTCTTTGTATTTCCAATGAGCGGCTACGCCTTTTTCGGCGATCTCATCCATCCGACTGGTGCGGATTTGTACTTCTACCCATCTGCCATCTGGCCCCATCAAGGTCGTATGCAGCGACTCATAATGATTGTCTTTGGGTACAGTGATCCAATCGCGTAATCGCTTAGGATTGGGTCGATAAAGGCCAGAAACCAGCGAATAAACCAACCAACAATCTTCACGCTCCTGCCCTTCTCTGGTTTCGAGTATGATACGAATGGCATATCGGTCAAAGACTTCTTCAAATGGCAGGTTTTTACGCTGCATTTTCGAGAAAATAGAGTAAACCGATTTATAGCGAGACTTAATGGCAAACTTCAGCCCGGAAGGCTTAAGCTTTTGCTTGATACTCCGGATAAAGCGATCGATATAGCCTTGCTTATCCTCACGCGAAGCTTGCATTTTTGCCTCAATCTCCGCGTACTGGCTGGGATTGCTATACTTGAAGGAAAGATCCTCAAGCTCAGTTTTGATTTCATAGAGCCCCAATCTATGGGCTAGCGGTGCATAAATGTAGAGGGTTTCAGAAGCAATTTTCAGCATCTTTTCCCTCCGCATCGCGCCGAGCGTACGCATATTATGGAGCCGATCCGCCAGTTTGATTAAAACCACCCTGATGTCATCGGAGATGGTCAGCAGGATCTTGCGAAAATTTTCGGCCTGCTGCGAATTCAGTTCATCAAAAGTCGTTGAGCGTGGGATCTTGGTCAAGCCATCGATAATCTCCATAGCCTTTTTACCAAACTCTCGCTTGATATCGTCCAGCTCTATGGGCGTGTCTTCGACTACATCATGTAGCAGCGCACAGGCCAAGGCGATGGGATCTTCTAGTCCCATTTCATTGACAATAATCTTTGCTACAGCTAGCGGATGCAGGATATATGGCTCTCCGGATTTGCGTTTTACCCCCTCATGGGCGTCGCGCGCATACTCGAAGGCTCTCCTCACTACGGCCTTGTCCGAACGCTCTATATCCTTCATGCCACGGATGATAGCGCGGTAGGCTCTGATAATCTGCTGATCGTAACTTATTGGTAGGGTGCTGGTCTCACTCATAGCTCATCCACAATCTCTAATACAAATATGCGGGAAAAGCGGACTCCATGCACTAAAAATGCATCTTATCATGATATTTGCACAAATATTTTTGTTTATAAAAAAAAGCACTAAATTTGTGCCTCCAATTCAACAATGTTCTTTCAATAAGCGGATGTGGCGGAATTGGTAGACGCGCTAGATTTAGGATCTAGTGCCGCAAGGCGTGGGGGTTCGAGTCCCTTCATCCGCACAATTAAAGTACGCCTCTGGTCGGAAACGGACAGAGGCGTTTTTTTCAAGTGATTACATCTAAACAATTCTCGTCTTGAATATCACCCAAGAAAGTACTGGCAATCTAACGGCTCATATCAATATCCATTTAGCGCCGGAAGACTATAAAGACGCGGTAAATACAGAGCTCAAGCGTTATGCAAAGCAGGCCAATATGCCTGGTTTTAGAGCTGGAAAAGTGCCCATGGGCATGGTGAAAAAGATGGTCGGTCGTGCCATCGTCGTAGAAGAAGTAAACAAAGTAGTCAGCAAAGAGCTGACCACTTATCTGACTGACAGCAAACTCGATATCCTTGGGCACCCAATGCCTAAGCATGATCTTACGGAAGAAGATTTTGATCCGGACTGCAAAACGCCCATGGATTTTGTCTTTGAAGTAGGATTGGCACCTGAATTTGAGGTTAGCTATGATTTCAAAGAAACGCCTACTCAATACGAAATCGAAATTGACGAAGCGTTCTTCGAAGAAGAGCTCAAAAACTACCAAGATCGCTTCGGTGAAGTAGAAACTCCTGATGAAGTTGGCGAAGGCGACATCATCTATGGTAGTGCCTTTGAGGTCGATAAAGATGGCGAAAAGGTAGAAGAAGGCTTCCAGCGTATGATCGCCCTCAATCCTATCCGCGTTGAAAATCCCAAATTCTTCAAACCTTATATAGGGATGAAGATTGACGACATAGCGGATCTAGATATCTTCAAAATGAAAGAAGACGTGGCCGAAATTGGCAAGTTGATTTTCATGGAAGTTGAAGAGCTAGAAGAATTACGCGAAAAAACGCTCAAGTTTGAGATCAAGCGTATCAATCGTAT
>JBCAWW010000649.1:0-3932 GCA_038534415.1 Bacteroidota bacterium
CAAAAGCTACTGCGCCCAAGTCTGTTGGTAGTGGCGTAAATTCATCAGCCCCAATATCTGGAGTAGTCAGGTTTCTAACATCACCATCGATATCAGTCAGTAGGCCCGTAGAAGGATCCCCTACATTGTTAGGCAATGTACCCGCAACGTGAAGGTCGGTTGCGGAGACAAAATCCGGATTACCTTCGATAGAGTTTACGTTTGCGCCAGGAGCCGCAGCCTGCCAAGTTACAAGGTCTATTAGCGTACCAAGGCCACCGAGGTTGACAATATTCCCTGCTGAATTGTAGAGGTTATAATCGAGACTGTCTAAGCCTATATAGCCATCGTCGAGCCAGATAGCAAAGCTATTAGTACCATTGGCGATATTACTCCGTATATCTACGCTGACCGGGTCATTGACACGTAGACCGACATTACCAGAAAAGCTGTTGCCAAATACATCGGTTGACTCAATGTCATTGAGGTAGGCAGCATAGTCCGTATTGGACTGGATCATATTATTCGCAACGATCGAACGCTGAGTTGGACTATTACCATCGTTAGCATCGAAGATGTACATACCCCAATCATTGGCCGATACAGCATTGGCTTGGACATCGATATTATTGACATCAAATAGCCAGATACCATCTCCACCAGCATTACGGAGGCCAGAAATCTGATTGCCAATTATAGTAACCGAATCCTGATCATCCATCTCAATACCAAAATCATCCGCACCTGTCAGTACGTTATTGATGATCATATGACCAAAGTTGAATGTGGGATCTTGACCCTCTAAGCTGATGCTTTTTTCACCACCTGTAATCGTACAGTTTGAAACGGTAAGGTAGTTTGCATTTTGTCCTGAAGTGATATCATTGATCGTAGATCCAGAAGCGACAACCCCTGCTACATCAAAAGTGGCACTCGGATTGAGGGTGATCGTTACATTGTCAATCGTATTGTGGTCTGCTCCTTGTGTAAGGAGGAAACCCCATCCTTCCGAGGTATTTTGGTTTTCTACCGTCATATTTTGGAAGGTGATATAATCAGCTCCAGAAAGTAAGACAGTAGCTTGTTCCGCTGCATTGACATCATATGTCAATACTGGTGCGTTTGTAAGTCCATCAAAAGTTACCGTATTGATGGCACTAGAACCAATCAATTGGAAGAGCGTTACCTGATCGGTATAGGTGCCGGGCTGTACATTGAAGACAACCGGTCCACAGAGACCAAAGGTATTTAGATCGGCGGCAGCTTCGCTGAACGTTTGGTAGTTAGTTCCTGCTGTAGGCTGAGTACCATCGATAGTATAGGTACCGATTAAGCCTGGTTGCACAGAAACAGTATCTACATTAAGCGCTAGTGCAGGATCCACCAGACCAGAAGCGGCCGTAAAGTTTACTCCCGAAGCCACTGTATACAGACCCGGCGTAGATAAATCTGCCGTGCTAGCAAAAGTGAAGCTAAAGGTAGCACCCGGAGCTAAAGTACCAGGGCCTGGAAGCGTTTCTGTAACAGGGCCACTATTGATCGGACCTGTGATCGTATAGGTCGCTTCAATATCAGTTAGGTTTAAGGTTGCAGAACCTACATTTTGGATATCAATCGTTACGGGCTCTGAAGCGGTAAACGAACATGCAGGGCTGGTAGGATCAATCGTTCCAGCATGGATAAGATCATGAGGCGCTGGTTCGAAGATCGTTACATCATCGATCGAGGCATCACTCGTAAAGCCAAGTCCTTTCTCACCAATAAATCTAACTTGGATTACTTGACCGGCATATAGGCCTAAACTCACAGATCTCGTCCCCCAAGCATCAGAACCAGCGGCTTGCTGCTGACCTTGAAGGGAGTCAACCGTGGTCCAAGTCCCATTGGAGAGAACCTGGGTGACCAAGTATCCCATATCAGCACCATACATATGATAAGCATACTCAAGGGTTGGACCTGAGACACCAGAAAGGTCGATACAGGGAGAGATCAAGTCATAAGTCGTACCATTTGCTCCCCCTGAGGTTTCGATAAACATATAGATACCTCCAGGTGTACCAAAGCTGGTATTGTCATAAAATGGACCTGTGTTTAGAGAGTTTTCATTAGCCCCTGTCGCATCCTCAACATTCCAAACATTGGTGGGAGACAAATTACCTCTGGTCCAGCCATTGGCTAGCGTACCAGGATTACCAACAATAAAGGTTTCAAAGTCTTCTACCCATGGTTGTCCCGGTAGCACTACCGCATTATTACTCGTCACATTGGCAGTAGACATCGTATCATTGGCGAGGTTGGCATCGGGCCCACCCGTCAAAAATTCAACATAACCATCAAAGGTATAAGTACCCCCAACACTCATATTGTAATTGGTACTCATCGTTACCGTCATATTTGCTCCTGGTGCGAGGAAACCGGTACTGAGAGTAGTTTGGAGGGTTTGTGGGTTTACCCCCGTAATATTGAGTGTAATTTGGGCATTGTCAGTAGGAAACTGCACAGTGTCCGTACCAAAGTTAAAGAGGCTTACCTCCACTGTCTCTGCGGCACCAAAACAAGCAGCATTACCTGTAGTTGGGGAAACTAGTGAGTTGAGCGCTAAATCCTTCGGGCCAACAATTAGTGGTAGGCTTTGATTCCATGTAGCAGAGACCTCCGCAGCTGTAAGCGCGCGGTTGTACATTCTGAATTCATCCATCAAACCACCAGGAGCGAGACCTGTACTCGTGGAAGCACCGACCTTAAAAGGTCCTGCCCCTGAGATCGTAATTGGTGCTTGTGCTACAGTATTGACTAGGACTCCATCTAAGTAAGCTCTGATTTCCGGAACAGAGTTGTCATAAACATAGTGCATGACGTGAGGTGCCACAGTAGCACCACCAGTGATTAAGACATCAGCGATACCGGTACCACGTAAAATCCAGTTACCTGCACCTGCAACACCGTTGGTAAAACAGCGGAAGTTACCCGCATTAGGATCACCAAAGATGTAATAAAGCGTCGTGCTAGCTTGGATGTTACTGGTCCAAAAACTGATCGTCCAATCTCCCGTAAGGTTGGTGGGCCAGCCAGTATCAACATAGTCTGTGGTTGAAGCCGCACCGGTACCAATTAGCGCATTGCCAAATTGGCCAGTGGGTCCTTGGGTCTGCCCTCCAATTATGGTAGCAGGATTGGTACCTACTGGGCTACTGGCTATATTCGGCACCGTGGTGCCTGAGCCATCAAATTTGTAATACATTAGCTCTGGGACCCCTTGAGCGAGGACCAGACTACTTGTACTACACATTAACAATAGTAGTAAGAGTTTTCTCATCATGTGTTAGGCGTAATTAGGTTAGAATAGTATTGAAGTTAGCAGAGGCAAAATGTGCCTCTTCAAAACAGTTGCCATGATAAGCTAATCAGATAACACCAAAAATGCTATCCATGTATTAAATTATACAAAAAATCGTACTAAAATTAACCCCATTTCATGAGAGGGCCGCTTCCAGTAGTGGAACGGCATCTTCATGTAATAGACGCGCTTTTTTGATATTACTTGCGAGGCTTTCAAAATTTTTCCCGCCCTTGGCTTCTCGCTCAATCTCTGCAAGCAAAGGGTCATCATCTACGACAAAAATTCTGGATTTATCAGACATCTTAATTGCTTAGGGGTTTTAATTGGCAAAGTAAATTAGCAATTTATTCGAGAATACGTACTTCAGTTTTCTCCAGATGGTAGACTTAAGTTTTTTAAAAAATTTTTCGAAAGGTAAGCAGGCAAAATTTGAACGATACATTCGTCTTTATTTATCCTTAGCCGAGGAGTCCTATGAGGCGATGGAATCAGGTCTAGCGGAAAATGATTGGGGCAAGGTGGCCAACTTTGCTCATAGTTTAAGCCCTCAGGCCACGTATATGGGGATTATTGGTTTGAAAGAAGTACTTGCGAGGCTTTCAAAATTTTTCCC
>JBCAWW010000650.1:0-3921 GCA_038534415.1 Bacteroidota bacterium
CTCAAATTTTGAGTTATCAAGCTATATTTGAGAAATTGCAAGCATGAGGACTTACTGCTGCGTCTTTCTACTATTTTTACCTTTCTTCGCTAGCGCGCAGCTGGAAATTCGTGTCAATGTCTATCCCAAAAATACTCCGCATGACGCAGTCCTATACCTTACTGGAGATTTTAACAATTGGAATCCAGGAGACCAGCGTTATCGATTTACCTTCCAACCTGATAGCAGCTATGCCATCCTGATTATAAATCCCCCCGATAGCTTTGGCTACAAAATCACCAGGGGCAATTGGTCATCAGTTGAGGGACGGCCAAATGGTCGGCATCGCCTCAATCGAGTTTACATAAAAAATAAGGCACCCAAGGGGCGCATTTATGTTCAGATTCAATCTTGGGAAGACTTAAAAGGGGGCTTGATCAACTTTTATACCTTCATTTTGCTGCTTTCGGCCTTCCAGGGACTTCTTTTGGTTTTTGCTATCAATGGGATTCAGGACAATAATAAGCTGGCCAATCGGATTCTCTCTAGCCTGATATTGATGATTTCTTTGGCAGTGATTGGTCGTGTGTCGATTTATGATAGGGAGTTGTTTAATGTGGTTCCTTGGCTAAAACTATTGCCGGAATTGATCTTTTTTCTCTACGGACCGACATTTTTCCTCTACATCAGACGCTTGCTCAAGCAAGGCCCCCCTCCACTAAAAACTCGCCTACTTTATTATTTGCCGGCCGCTATTCACTTTCTTTCGCTTACGCCCAGCCTCTTCAAAACACGCCAAGATTTGGTTGATTCGGTGGTGGCTTTAGAGGTGGATCATACGATCCGAATTTGGGGGACTTTGGCCTTGATCTACAATATTTGGTTTTGGTATAAGGCCTGGAAATTGCTGAGTGACTTTGAAGAAGACTCTAGCAAAACGCAATCTATCTCGCCGCCTATTCGGTACCTCAATGCTGTTATGATTTTGCAGGCCATTTGCATTGGCTTTTGGCTGACAGTAGGCTTGGTCTGGCTGGGAGAATTGGCAATTGGCACCAATTTGCCTTGGGTTACCAATACTATCACCGATGTCGTTTGGGGCTTATTTTCGCTGTTGACCTATATTTTGGGGTACTTTGCTATGAACCAGCCAGAAATATTCAAGCTGCCCAAGACGGTCGAAAAGTACAAAGACTCCACCCTGACCGAAAGCGAAATGAATCGCTATAAAGGTCGCTTGATCAAGGCTATGGAGGAGCAGGAAGTCTATATGAATCCAGAATTGACGCTAAGTCAGCTTTCAGACATCGTGCAAACCAATACACACACCCTTTCTCGCGTCATCAATGAGGGGTACGACAAAAGCTTTTATGATTTTATCAACGAATACCGGGTCAAAGCTTTTGCCCAATTGGCGCTAGATGATGCCAATAATAAGGAGACTTTCCTGGCTCTGGCTTTGCGGGTGGGTTTCAATTCAAAAACCACCTTCAATCGCGCCTTTAAAAAAGTAACCGGAACTACCCCTCGCGCTTATCTCAAAGAAGAGAAAGAAAAAGAGATAGTTCCGGCTAATCCCTAGTCTGCGAACATGATTTCGGCGAGCTCATTAAACATGTCAATCCGCGGTTCATAGTCAAAGGAAGCGGTATTGATCACTTGGATAAACATAAAATCCTCTTCTGGATAATAGTAGGCCATGCTCAAAAAGCCATCTACTCCGCCTGTATGCCCATAGCCGTAGGTCCCATGATGCTCAAAGTGCTCAATGCCGTAGCCATTTTTTACCTGGCCCAAGATTTCTGTATCCTGCCAATCCTCTGGTAAGTCAAACAACTCCAACATTTGATCGAGACTGGATTCTTGTAGGAGCTCCCCCTTGACCAGGCCAGAAAAAAAGCGGTACAGATCATAGTTGTCGATTACAATGCCACCGTCAGGCGTCCGTGTTTCATCTCTATACAGAAATTCACTCAGCACTACATTGCCATCGCCATAGAGGTCAGCGTATCCTTTGCCGATATCATCCGGTAGGGGATTTTCTAGGTCGTATAACGCTTGCTCTAGTCCCATCGGATCGAAGATATAGTTTTGATAGAGAGTTGCGAGAGTTTGACCACTTACGGCCTCTGCAATCATCCCTAAGATCACGAAGTTGTTGTTGGAGTAGGCATAGCTGGTTCCCGCAGGGAAGTCCGCTTTTTTGCCATAGGTATAGCGCAGGAGGTCTTCATAGCTATGCACATTGTCATAGACATTGATCTGATCTACCAAAAAACCTAAATTATAATAATCCGGAATCCCGCTGCGATGCGATAAACACTCTTTGACGGTCGCAACATCTACATTGGCTAGTTTTTTGACGACTTCTTCCGGCAGATAATCCTTGATAGGGTCATCGATCCCCAGTATTCCTTCTTCGATCAAACGATAGGTAACAGCCGAAGTAAAGGGCTTAGAAATACTCGCGATCATCTGACGATCACAGGCGCGCATAGCTCTTTGAGCAGCCAAGTCTGCCATGCCATGACTACCCGCCCAAATGCCCTCCGCATCTTTGATAAATATCGTAGTGCCGACTATCCCTCTGGCGGCATTTCGGTCCACGATCTCTTGGTAGATATCTGCTTTAGGATGCTGGGAGAGGCCATCGTAGTTTTGATTGCAGGTACCTAGGTCCAGCGGTTCAGGACTGATTTCTGGTTGACAAGCGGTGAGGAGTAAAAAAAGGAGACTGAAAAATATGAGTGATTTATTCATTGTATTCTGTGTTTGAAATGATAAAGTAGTTTGCCTTAAAGATTGTAGGAAAGGCCAATTTGATAAAAGGAGTGAGGAAAGGCAGGGATGCCATTGGCAAAAGGTGATTCTATCCCGAAGCGATACTGCACAAAAGGCCTGACCTTGCTGTTGGGTAAGAAAAGGGCCGTAAAGCCTACTTCTGCCATCACATGGGGGCGTCCGTACTGAGTGATGGCTTGATATTCGCCATCTTGCAGTTCATAAACATTGCCGGGGTAAAAAGAATGTAGATAGCCCAAAGAAGGCGCGAGTTCTAATTGAGCGATATCGCCTAGGGGCATCTGCCAAGCATAACTGGCTTTGAGGTAGTAAGCTGCTTCTACTTCCCGATGGTAAAAGTAGCCGCCTGAGATCCACCACTGCGTGGAACGATTCGTCTCATCCTTAGGCTTGGGGGCAAAGCCATAGCTCAGCTCGACACCGGGGTGGAGTTCCGCGAAGCGGGTAAAAGGAAAAGAGGCAGACTCTTGTTGAAAGCCAAGTCTAAGCTCTTGCGCTTGCATGCTCCCGAGTCCCAAAATAGTGAATAGCACAAAGGCTAAATAAGTGGTCTTCATAATAAATATTGAAAATTGGTTTTGCGCTAACAACCAATAAAAAACCACTTAGATGCACCAGTAAATCATTTTTTGACTGAAACGGACAGATATTTGACTCAGACGGACAGCCAGTTTAAGAAGAGAGGAGTGCGGGCTTTGCTGACACTGATTTCCTCCTCATATTGGTCAAGGTCGTGAAGGCTTATGAGGAGTTTTCGGGTACTTGTTTTCTGATGGCTGGCGATATACTGACGTTGGATAATCTGAGCTCGGTTGGCTAGGAAGAAATCTGCTTCAGGCAATTCCGCTGCTAGCTGCTTAATGGTCTTTTCAATCAATAACTTCTGTCCGTCCTTGAGATAGCCAAAGCTCAGACGATCTTTGGAAGCGATCAAAATGATTTCAGTCAGCGGGATTAAGACTGTTTTATTGCGAGAAATCATGGCCAAGGGCTGGGGCTTGTTCTTATCTGGTGTTGCTGGGGGAGGGGAATCGTTCTGCGCAGCAGTAATCCCCAAAGAAGGCCGCTGAAATAAATAAAAGCCTATGTAAACCAAATTGAGGAGAATAATGAGTAGGATGGAAACAGGAAGGTCGGTAT
>JBCAWW010000651.1:0-3909 GCA_038534415.1 Bacteroidota bacterium
GATGCCATAAACCATCCAGAAAAGGCGGTGTATATCTGCGCCCGCATTGGTCATCCTAGCTTGCCAGTGGATTATGGGTATTTGGTCCATCAAGTCCGGCGTACCGCTGAGGGTGCCGAAATGCGTTCGCGCTTTTGGATGAATGGCAAATATGTAGCCGCCCGACACGACAATATCCTCAACAAGGCAGCAGTCAAGGTCATGCAAAGATTTAAGTCCTTGCCTAAAAACTTTGCTCAAGACTTACTACAACATTGTGCAGAGGAAATGAGCCATCTCGCTTCTATTTTACCGGATTTGTACCAAAAGTACGCCACCGACAAGATTGATATCAGCGGCACTAGCTTACACAGAGGAGAGGCTGGCTTTGAAGATATGATCAAGGCGACCCTCTTCAACAAGGCTCCCTTAAGCCAAAGACCTGCTAGTATATATGAACCCAAGACAATAGAAGAGGTCATCAATGTAGTGAGATACGCCAAAAAGCAAGGACGCAGAATCACCATGACTTCAGGAGGCCATAGCTTCAGCGCTAATTTTATCCGTGAAGATTGCCTCCTGATTGACTTAAAACACTTCAAGCAGTTTTCGGTCAATCGTGAAGCGAAAACGGCAGAGGCAGGACCCGCCGTCGAAGGCAGCGTCTTGATGAAGGCACTTTACAAGGACAATTTATTTTTTCCAGCAGGACATTGCAAAGGCGTATGTCTAGGAGGTTATCTCCTACAAGGCGGTTATGGTTGGAATGGTCGAAAGCTAGGTTTGGCCTGTGAGAGCGTATTGGGTTTAGATATCGTAACGGCAGATGGTGAACTCGTTTATGCCGATGCCAATTCAAATGCGGATTTGTATTGGGCTGCGCGAGGATCCGGCCCCGGCTTCTTTGGGATTGTAGTCAAGTTTTACTTACGCGTCCACGACTTGCCTAAGTATCGAGCTGTGATCGTCCATGATTTTGCAATCAAACACTTGGAGCATGTCTATCGCTGGGCCTATGAAGTGGGACCTGAGATCCCCAAAGCGGTTGAGTTTCAAATGCTCATGAGCAAAAACATGCTCAATCTGCTCGGACCTGGCATTGAGGCCATTGCCCCTATTTTTGCTGATACTAAGGATGAATTTGAAGAAGCCAAAGCCTTCATGAAAAATAGCCCTATTGCCAATCGGGCCATCATCAAAACCCCCGCTATCAACCCAGGCATAGACATCCTCTACAAAACTGCCATGTCTCACTATCCAGAAAATTACTGCTGGGGGGTGGATAATATATGGACGCATGCTCCTATCGATGATTTAATCCCCCATATCAAGGAGATTGCTGAGACCCTACCGCCGCCGCCTTCGCATATGCTTTGGCTCAATTGGCATCCGGGTGAACTCTCTACCGATATGGCCTATGGCAAAGAGGACAATATCTACATCTCCCTTTATAGCTGTTGGGAAAATCCTGCCGATACAGGCCTTTACGGCAACTGGGCTAGCGACTCACTTAAGAAAATGGAACATCTCTCTACTGGTATCCAATTGGCAGACGAAGCTTTGCACAAACGTACCGCCTCCTTTATGTCGTCTGAACACCTGGAGAAGGTGCAGCTTATTCGTGCCCAAAGAGACCCAGGAGGCATCTTTTACGAATGGCATAGTAAACCCGAATAAATAGCGGAAAGCGCTTTATTCCCCATCCATAAGATCCAGAGATGAAGTATCTTCCATTCATTTTTGTTCTCCAGTTCTGGGCTTACTCCTTAATGCAAGCCCAAGACAGCCTAAGCCAAAGGCCACCCAATGTCATCCTCATTGTCGTGGACGATATGGGCTGGAATGATGTCTCCTATCACGGCAGTGAAATCCAAACGCCTACGCTAGATCATCTCGCCAAAGCAGGAGTCGAGCTCAATCGTTTTTATGTGCATTCTGCCTGTACGCCTACTCGTAGCTCTCTACTGACTGGCAAGACCGCTTTGCGCTTAGGCGTAATCAATCCCATCGGTAAAAACAATGTCCGAGGCCTCCCACTCACGGAAAAAATCATGCCTCAATACTTCAAAGACGCAGGCTACGCTACACACTTGGTCGGTAAGTGGCATTTAGGGCGCTACCAAAAAGAGTATTGGCCCTACAATCGTGGCTTCGATCATTTTTATGGCTATTTGACCGGCGGCATTGGGCATTACAATCATGTGCACGGCGGGGCATTGGATTGGCAGCGAGATGGACAAACGGTGATTGAGGACGGTTATTCGACCCACCTACTCACCGATGAGGCGATAAAAATCTTGCAAGCAGAGACAGATCAGCCTTTTTTTCTTGAACTCTGCTATGCCGCGCCTCATATGCCCAATGAAGCGCCTCATGAAAGTGTGGCCGCTTACAATCATCTCGATAACGCAAATCGGCAGTTACATGCCGCCATGGTCAGCGAGCTCGACAAAGGCATCAAAAAAGTGATCGAAACTTTAGCAAGCACAGATCAACTAGCCAATACCATCATCTGGTTTATGAGCGACAATGGCGGCCTCAATTTAGCCGCAGCGCCCAAGGATGTCTCAGAACCCCTCATGCAGCTCACTGATATTTGGGGCTCTCCTTTGCCTTTCCCCTTTTGGGAATTCTTAAGGGATAGCTACGTCAACAGCGCCGCCGATAACAGCCCTTTGCGTGGCGGTAAAGGCACTGTCTACGAAGGAGGACTGAGGGTACCTTCTTTCATCTATGCGCCTCAGTTGATTCAGTCTCAAAAAGTCAATCACCGCATCACCGTCAATGATGTATTACCGACTTTGGTTGAGGCCGTTGGCTTAGCAAAGCTCGATACTGCCGGGCTAGATGGAGTGAGTCAATGGGCGTATTTACAACATGAAGCCCCCGTTCCAGCCAAGCCCTATCTCACGGTCGCCAAATCTCAGCAGGCCTACTTCAAGAGCGATTGGAAGCTGATCTTAGATGAAGCAGGCGAGGTCCAATTGTATCAAGTCGAAACAGATTCTACTGAGACAAATGATTTATCCGCCCAATACCCAGATGTTGTGCACGAACTAAAGGCCGAGCTTTTGGCTTTTCCACGGGGCGAGCCTATCGACGATCCACTCTGGAAAGTATTTGTCGATCCCGACAAATTTGGTGGTGAGATTGACCGCGAGCCCTTTGCAGGCCTTGAGGGTAGCGTTTCAGGGCCGATGCATAGGAATCTTTATATCGCTGGCTTGCTGATTTTGCTAGTGATAGGCCTTATGCTGTGGGGCTTGCTTAAGCTCCGAAAAGTATTTTTCAAAAAGGCTTAGTCGGTAGGGGATTACTGCTTCGCAGAACGCTTATTTTTGAGGGCGCCACTAGGAATAAGCGTTCCGCGAAGCGGTAAGAATAAACATCCCCCTTCCCTCAAAGGCCCCCTTCTAAGTGGGCGGACGGAAAAATTTGCAGGTCCCCTCTTGCAAGAGGGGACAGTCCCGAACTTGGGACAGGGGAGATGTTACAGACAAGCGTTCCGCGAAGCGGCAAGAATAAACATCCCCCTTCCGTCAAAGGCCCCCTTCTAAGTGGGCGGACGGGAGAATTTGCAGGTCCCCTCTTGCAAGAGGGGACAGTCCCAAACTTGGGGCAGGGGAGATGTTACAGATAAGCGTTCCGCGAAGCGGCAAAAACCACAAAATACCAAGCCAAGCTTGACTTGCATTGAAGTTCTATGTATGCTTAAAGCATAGAACTTCAATGTATCCTATGGTATCAAAAGACCTGATCGCAGCCTCTACCATCCCGATTATCCTTTCTTTGCTCAAGGAAGGCGATAATTATGGCTATCAGTTGATAAAAGAAGTGCAAAAAATTTCCGGCGGAGCGCTCCAATGGAAAGAAGGTTCGCTTTATCCGGTCCTCATCAAACTGGAAAAAAACGGCCAAATCAAATCTTAT
>JBCAWW010000652.1:0-3905 GCA_038534415.1 Bacteroidota bacterium
CAGAAGGCTACCCTCTGAGTTTGCACAGCTCAAGTCTCTCAAAGTACTGCATCTTACCAACAATATGTTGGAGAGTTTTCCGCCTCAAATTGCGGCTCTCTCTCATTTGGAGGAGCTTTCGATCGCGCGCAATCAAATTCAAAATTGGGAAGAAGCCTTTAATCACCTTAAGGGCATGCCCTCTCTACATACTTTGGATCTGCAAGGCAATAATCTCAAGACTTTGCCTCAGTCAGTCGAGCGTCTATATCGCCTCGAATCCCTCAATTTGTCCAAAAACCCTGCCTTAGTCTGGGAGAAAGTAGTACCCAGTTTGGTATTGCTGCCAAAGTTGAGTTATCTGGGCTTGGCCGATAATCAACTCAAATATCTACCGGTATCTATCAGCAAACTAAACTATCTGCAAGAGATTGATCTGGTTTACAATCAGCTGTCTGAGTTTCCTGAGCCGCTATTGAAGATGCAAAAACTCAAGAGTATCGAGATTTTTGGCAATCAAATCACCACTATCCCCAAGGAGATTGGGCGAATGCGTGAATTGGAGCAATTGTTTATGTCCAACAATGATATAAACGAATTACCAGATGAGATCGGCAAATTATCTAGCCTACGCACTTTAGCAATCGCTGATAATCAATTGATCGGCCTGCCTTCTAAGATTGGGGATCTGACTAATTTGGAGACCTTGGAGCTAGGGCATAATCGCATCGTAGCGCTGCCACCAGAGATCCAAAAGCTTAAAAAGCTAAAGCTGCTGGGATTGGAGGGAAATCCTCTCAGCGACGAGGCCCGAGAAAAGCTAATCCGCTGGCTACCCAATACCGACATTCGCTTCGACTAAGTACTTTCCCGAGGCCAAAGGCCTCCAACTAAGCGTTCCGCGAAGCGGAGATCCTCCTGAAAGACATAGACCCAAACTAAGCGTTCTGCGCAGCAGGTCAACTCCCGCACATAAAGGGAAGTCTCAGGAGACTTGGGATCGTAGCCTTCGTATTGATCCAAGATTGCAAATACCTGATCGTCTAGGATCTCAAAAATTTCACCATGCACCGTCCCTTTACCAGCGATCAGGGCAGGATAATCGCCTAAATCGTATAGTTTGCCCTCCATTTTAGCCTCCTCAATAAAACGGAGTGAATGGCGAATACCGAGCTCGTCCTGTACAGCAAAGCTTTGCTTTAAACTCCCATAACAAAATAAGAAGCGCGACATTTTATCTAAAGTTGGAAGTCAATCCCTAAAATGAAGGCCCGACCCAAAGGGTAAGTTGAGCGTCGGTCTATGCCAGAGGCGGAGGGATCGCCTGTCTGTAGATCTTGGAGGCGCACCTCTGGATTGGCCCCCGTATAATCAGTGAGTGTGAGGAGATTTTGTGCCATGAGAGAAATATTTAAATGACTTTGTTTGAACTTGATAGTACGACTTAAAGAGAGATGTCTCAAACGTACAAAGTCAGCTTCTTCTAAAAAGTAATCGCTCAATAGTTTGCCCGCTTCGACCCTGGTTTCAAAGTAGGGGGAGGGAATCCAGTTGGTCGAAAGGGTAGAAATATCATTGGTCTCATAAAAAAAGCGATTCATATTGGCAATACTATGTCCTAGATAGCTTTCGATCAGGAAGTTTAGCGACCAGTTTTTCCAGTTAAATTGATTGCTCAGTCCGTAAAAAGCTCGCGGCAGACTGTTGCCTAAGAATACTTGATCTGCCTCATTTAAGCGGCCATCTTGATTGAGGTCGATATAGGAAAAAGCACTATCAAATCTGACGGCATCGATCAAATAGCCATTAAAGCTACCTACTGCTTGACCTGTTTGATGGAGGAGAACAGATTGGGTATTGGCATTGGGAGAACCTGCGGGAGCTACATTACGATTGAAGGGCTCTCCGTCGGCGGTATTTCCAATCATCTCACGAAGTGATAAGGTAGAGTTAAGCCCTATTTGCCAAGAAAAATTTTCTCTTTTGATCAGCTTGGCCTGCAATGCGAGTTCCAAACCACTACGGGATTGACTAGGGCCTTGATAAACAAAATAGGGAAGATTGCCAGGTGAAGGCGAGACTCCAGTAGACCAGTAAGTCCGATCGATATCTTGGAAGAAGACATCAAGCGAGACGCTAAAATCTAAAGGTCGTAATAGGATGTCAAAGCCCAAGTTTAATTCGGACAATTGCTCTTGTTCTAGCGAGAAAGAAGGAAGAGGAACTTGAAAAGCCGGAAAATACCGACCACGGGAGAAATTTGTTTCGTTCCAAAAATAACTTTGTGTTAAGCCCTCTTGCCCCAAAAGATTTCCAGTTTTGCCCCATCCTCCTCTCAATTTGAAGCTACTGATTTGTGCTAAACTAAAGATTGGCGCAAAATTATAAGCAACACTAAAAGCAGGATAGATTGCAGTAGCGTTTTGGGGTATGAGGGTACTTGTTTTATCTCGACGAAGACTTGCTTGGAGACTGAGTTGATCTTTAAAACTGACTCCTAACTGACTCCATCCTGATTGCAATTGATGAGAAAATAGGGTTGTGGCAAAAGTTGCATTTGCTCTGTTTGCTTGAGGAGCGATAAGCGTATTTAAATCAAAATCATCTGAAAGTAATTCAATAATCGACAAAAATTGTTTTTCGATATTGAGTCGCTCCATACTTACTCCTAAACGCCAATTAAGGCGCCAGTCACCTAAGGCATAATGAATACGAGTGCTGGCTTGGCCCCAATTGCGCACGTATTTAAAGCCAACCCGATTTGTAAAACCCGTTGGGCTAGAAGCCCTGCGATTTTCTTTCTGGACGATTGTTGAAGATAAGATTGTAGAGGCTTGTCGACTCCCCATGAGCTTGAATTGCAAGTAGGGAGTAGCGTCAATTAAAAAATGCAAATTGCCATTGAGATGCATATTTCTGGTATGAATCTCTTGTTGCTCTAGGATGGCCACTGGATTATAGGTGTCGAATAAATTTTGCTCAAAAAAACCACCGTATGGATCAAATTCTGGCGCATCAGAACGAATAGGAGCCGTTGGATTATAAGTGGTCGCATGGCGAATAATATGGGGATCTGCATGCTGGGTAATACGCCGACTAAGCACCAAATTACCGCCGGTGGTGATGCGGTCTTGCCAAAAGCTTTGCACAAGACCCAGTCGAAAGTTGTATTGGTCAAACTGATTGTCTTTTAGAAGGCCTTGGGCCTGCCTGATATTGGCAGAGGCATACATTTGTCCCTTTTTGGTGTTGCGGTCCAAGCGCAGATGATGGCTATGACTAAAGGCATCACGGCTAATGGCATCAAACCAATCGGTCTCACTCCCCAAATCAACTCCGCCTGCCTCTACAAACTGTGCGGCAGTCGCTACTGGATTGCCTGCTATCCTTTGTTCTATCGCAGTACGAGCCCGATAACTCAATCGAAAAGTTTGAGTATCTGGGCGCATGGTCTCAATTAATATAATGCCATTGCCGCCCTGTAGACCATATATTGCTGCTGAGGCCGCATCTTTGATGACCGTGATTTTTTGGACATCAGCGGGATCAATAGTACTAATGTCTACATTTGGGACGCCATCGACTACATAAATTGGATCAGGATTGCTACCTCCCAAACCGGTATAGCCCCGCAGTCGGATATCTGGCAATGCATTAGGCTCACTCCCCGGCCTAGCGATCATCAGACCTGCTACTTTGCCTTGTATGAGTTCGATAGGATTGTGAATCAAGCCTTGAT
The DNA here is from genome assembly GCA_038534415.1 of Bacteroidota bacterium. Lineage (GTDB taxonomy): Bacteria > Bacteroidota > Bacteroidia > J057 > J057 > JBCAWW01. Next base: position 3,719 of record JBCAWW010000652.1, read on the forward strand.
TGAGGCTTTGGGCTTCAATTTGTACGCTTGCGCTGGTATTGAGGCTAGAATCATTGAGAAAGATGGGTAAAGGAGAGGGCTGCGAACGCTCATCTTGTGCTAGCATCAAAAAAGGCGCCAACAAAGCAATAGCTAGGCTAACTAGCCGAAAAGTATGGAACATGAATAGGTGTTTATTATGGTTGCA
>JBCAWW010000653.1:0-3879 GCA_038534415.1 Bacteroidota bacterium
CACGATAATCAAGACTTCAGGCTCTTTATCGTGCCAATTGCGGTGAGTGTTTACATTGATATGGAGCAAGTGCTGATCAATGAGGAACTCGATGCAGATAGCAATCTCGTCATCAACTTGCCTCCCTTACAGTTTAATCCCGTTATCATTGACCTACCGACAGATTCGGCGGTTTATAAATTGGCTCGTGGGAAAAAAAGTACGGTCGCAAGCGAACAAGGCGCCTACTATGATTTATTTGGGCAGCTAAAAGTGGCAATAATCGAAAAAGAGGCAGAAGCTGTCCTCAAAGCTGCCGAAAATGGCATTCTAGAAGAAGGCCGCACCATGGCTGAAAACTATATTTCTACCTTTATCGAACCCTTGGGGTATCAGATCAAATTTGCGGAACAGGATACTGCCGCTCTAAGCCAAATGAAAGACTCCCTTTTGAATAATACCGTGAACCTTACCCCTTAATTTTTTGCCGAGGTAAGGACTATTTTTCGCTCTAGACGGTATCGCTTTGGGCGCTAACACCCACTCTGATGCTGGCCTAAAGAGGCTGAGTTCGGCGGAGCCGCCCTCCTCAATCGTGGCTGCCGGTAGAGATAATAACTTCCTTGGCTCATGGCAAATCAACTCTACAAGGCGAGTGAGGCTAATATGCCCCGCTTCCACCAAAGCTTGATATGCAATCGAAAAGGCTGTCTGTAGGCCCAAAGTACCCGCTTCTGCCTGTTCAAATTGGAGTTTCTTCTCTTCAATGCCTTGGGCGTGATGTCCACTCGCCAAAACTTTGATTTTGCCCTCTTTGATGGCTTCCAACAAAGCGTCTATTTCTCGCTGGGTGCGTAGAGGGGGAGAAAGTTTGAAATGCGTATCATATTCCCACAACTCCTCATCTTGGTGGACGAGGTAGCATATGTTGGTTCCCATACTGACCGCCCCCTGCTCAACCTTGGCGTTTTGGATAGAGCTGAGAGCCTCGCTAGTGGTGATAGGGTGGAAATGGATACGACCGCCTACATATTGCTGGAGATGAAGATCTCTGACAGCGCCCATACTCTCCGCAATCGCGGGGATCCCCTTCATGCCTAACTTTGAGGAAACTTCTCCTTCATGCATTTGACCGCCCTTAGTTAGGTTTTTGTCCGTAGGATATTGAATCAGTAAGCCATCAAAAGATTGGGTGTATAACAAGGCTCTCTGGACCAAGCCTGCATGCTGTAAGGGATGCGAACCGTCTGTAAAGGCCAAAGCACCATGCTGATGCATATCGTACATCTCCGCCAATTCTTTTCCTGCTGCCCCATGTGTGATACTGCCAGCTAGCTGAACGTTTACCTCTAGCGTTTGAGTACGCTGTCTGAGTGAGTCCACCATATGCGCATTGTCGATCACTGGGGAAGTATTGGGGTAGGCTAGGAGGGTAGTAAAACCTCCTTTTAGGGCTGCCTTGCTCAATGCTTCTAGACTTTCTTTGTATTCAAAGCCCGGATCACTCAATTGGACGTGGGAATCAACCCATCCCGGAGAAACATGCAGTCCCTCCGCACTGATTACTTCTGTTTGGGCATCCGCTTCAATGCCTGCTTGGCTTATTTGAGAAATGCTACCCTCTTCAATCAGAATAGATACTACTTGATCATGAAACTTACTATTTGGATCAATCAGGTGAACGTCTTGTAATAAGTAGTTGGCCATGACAAAAAAAGCGAGTTGTTATGTGTTGGTGGAGGTTTTGCGACGGTTGAGAAATAAAATCAAGATTTCTACACTCAAAAAGAGGATTGCTATCCAGATAAAATATTTCCAAAGAGGGACTCCCTCTTTCTCTTCTTGCACAATAGAACTGATCGAATCTGGCAGTGCTGGCAGCAATTGGATGCCCTCAAAGCCTTTTTCATTTAGGGCTTTGCGCAATTCGTTTTCTGGGAAAAAGCCCAAGCGCGATTCTAAATCCGAGACGTTAAAGGCGATCTTTTCTAAGACTTCATTTTCTTGAACGATATCATATACGCCTTCCTTGATCGACATTTGCTCAAAATTGAGGGTAGTGGCACCACCTTGAGCATATTGCTCGGGAGGATTGGCTTGTTGATCTTCCCCAACCAGCGAAATCAAAGCAGGTTTGTCAGTACGGATACGTTTGGGAGTATAAAACCCAATTTCTTGACTGGCTTGTACGATTTGGCTTTGATTCATGATCCTCGTTAGACGGAAAAGCATTGGCGCAAAAATCGTCTTAAGGTGAAAATCTGTCCATTTGTCTCCGGGATAGGTGCTAAAGGTATAGAGCACGCCATTGCCAACCTTAGACTCTACTAGGAGTGGGCTGCCGTTTTCGAGCGTGATGATCTTATTTTGTATGGTTTGATTGTTAAGTTTTAGGGGGAGATAGCGGTTGACGCTGGGGGCGTCGAAGGAACGATTATTACCGGCTTTAAGAAAGATACCTTCAAATACCGGATGGGCTAGATCGACCTGGCTAGCCTTGATACCTTCTTGCAAGCTCACCGCTTCGCTGAGGCTGCCAACCCCTAATTGTTGGAAAAAAGCGCTTGCCGAGGCGATATCGGTTTTCTCTCCAGGAAAATACATCACACCGCCTCCGTCTTCCATAAAGCTTCGCAGGCGATCCGCAAGGCCGCTGCTGATATCAGGTAGTCCTAGGAGGACCAAAGAGCGGTAATCGTTCAGCGTAGCTGCTGAAACATTGCGATAACTGATAAACTCCGCCTCGAACTGGCCTAGCTCGCCATAAAGAATTCTCAAATTGGGGGACCGTTCTCCTTCCACGATTAGTACCTTTTCCATCTTGGGTACATAGAGGGTAAAATAGCGGCGATTGTCAAAGTCGATCGGATTATCGTCTAACTCTACATAACCCCCTTGCCATCCGCTCGCGGTAGGAGTAAAGCTGAGTTCGATATTGTCAGAGGAATTGGGTTCTAAAGATTTGTTGGAGATCGCGGCGGCTTTACCATCTAACATCACGCGGATGCTCAGGTCGCGAATCTTGGCCTGACCATCATTGACCAAGGCCATAGACATTTCGACGGGCTTGTCTACCTCTACAATTTGCGACTCAATCTTAGTCTCTGCGACATAGACATTGTTTTGCTCACGACTTGCCAGAGGAATGTATTTGACAATCAGACTTGAATCATTAAACACAAAGTCAGAACTATCAGTCATGACAGTAGACTGCTGAAAATCGCTTAAGAAATAAAGTTCTTTGAGGGGATTGCTGGCCCGCTGGAAGATTTGATCACTAAAACTTAGCACTTCCGTGTGGGGACGTATGTTTTGAAAAACCTTGATGCCTTTTAATTCCTCAAGACTCTCCTCTTGCTCACTAAAGTTATAGTTGAGTTTAAGGTCCTGGGTGGTCATCAACAAAAATTCGTCTTGTCGACTGTAGGCTTTGATGATATTGCGAGCTAGAGAAATCGCCTGCTGCATATACTGCCCTTTTTCATTGCCGGCAGTCATGCTGTAAGAATTGTCGATCACCAAAGCCACTGAACGATTGCCCTGCATGACGGCTTGATCGTCGCTGACGATCACTGGGTTAGCAAAGGCCAAAACAAGGCCCGCGATGGCTAGTAATCTCGCTGCCAACAATAACCATTGCTGAAAACGCACTCGCCTTACGACTGATTTTTTTACCTCTTTGACAAAGGCGACATTACTAAAAAGTATCTGCTTGGGGCGCTGAAGATTGAAAAAGTGAACGATGATCGGCACAGCTAAAGCCAAAAGTCCCCACAGCAAGCCCGGATTCAAAAATGTCATATAGAGGATTTAGGTTATTGAAGAACCCAATATTTTGAGTACAAAGTTCATCAATTTCGCCATTTTTTCAGTCTGCAAATATAGGCAGAATTGCGGAAG
>JBCAWW010000654.1:0-3876 GCA_038534415.1 Bacteroidota bacterium
TCAGCATCTTATCAGGACAAGGCACTCACGCCATCCAGATTGACTTTGGAACTACTGACGGACTCATCAGCGTGACGGTCGGAACATCTTGCGACACAAACGCTTACGACCTCCCTTTCGTCATTGAAGAATCCTTTCTGTACGTAGATTTTGACAGCACAGATTTGGAATTCATCGCATATGACGATGCCGTATTCAAAAAGGTCGCCAATCCTTCTCCTTCCGGGATCAATGTGAGCGATAGCGTAGGTCGGGTAAATAAAACGGCTACATCCCCGCGCTGGGCAGGAATCGAAGCTGACGTTTATGAAATTGCGCTGGGCCTCAGACCCGTGATGACTCAAAAAATCTATTCCACTACAACAGGAATTGTTCGATTTATGCTTGACGACGAGACAACGGGAATGGAAAGGCTCAAGTTAGATATGCCTTACGACCCCGCCGACGCCAACAAATGGGTTCAAATGGTTTACGATTTCACAGGGGCCCCCGACGAAACCTATGACCAACTCCGGTTGACGTATAATCACTTTAGTACAAGCACGGAATTCTGGTACTTTGACGATGTGATGGCCTGGCCTGATCTAAACGCAGCTACCAGCCTGGAAGCCGTAATCACCGAGCTGATTACGGTCTATCCCAACCCCTCCTCAGGCCTATTTTTATTGGATACCAAAGATATCTTCCCGATGGGCAGTACCTACGATCTTGAGGTTCTGGATATACAAGGCCGAACGATCCTCAGACGGCAGATAATGGCTCAGGGACAGCCGGTGGACTTTGACCTCAGCGATCAACCAATAGGCTTGTACTTCCTCCGTCTGAGTGGAAAATCACTCCACTACGTCAAGGCGATCGAGAAAAAGGAATAATCAGCTTTTTTTCCTGTATGGCGGTACTCCAATAGGCAAGGGAACTAACATATGGAGGCGCAAAGATCAACAAAACAACGATCTTTGCGCCTTTTTACTTAATCTTGCCCTTTACAAAGTTAAGCTGCTGTCTATCCCCGAGATCGCTTAGTTGGTCCTGGCAACTTAGTCCTCTCAAGCCTAGTTGCATGAGGCTAATATTTTGAATTCTCTCTTAATCAAATAATATTAGCGTTCATTAATGTGATTAAGCCTCATTCTGTCGGCCTACTGACAGGAAAGTCTATCAATAAATGCGTTCTAAGCCTACATCTTATCGCAATGCCAATCTTTAAATTAGATTGGGTTGTGATTCTTTTGTGATGTTTAGCCCTTATTTTTAGCGCAATGAAAAAAGTATTGGTGGTAGAAGATGATCGCGATATGGTGCAACTCTTGGAGATACACCTCAAAGATCTCGATTGTGAACTAGATCTTGCTTACGATGGTCAAACCGGATTAGAAAAGGCATTGTCCTATGACTATGACCTGATGGTCCTCGATGTGATGTTGCCCGGACCCGATGGCCTGGAGATTTGTCGTCAGGTGCGAGCGCGTGAAAAATCCAATCCTATCTTGATGCTCACAGCGCGTTCGGAAGAAATCGACAAGGTGCTTGGGCTCGAAATGGGGGCTGACGATTATTTGACCAAACCCTTTAGTATCCGAGAGTTTTTGGCGCGGGTCAAAGCGCTGTTTCGTCGGGTCGAACGCTTTCAGCCTCAGACAAATGCTGACCAAGCGGAGAGTGTGTTGTCCTTTGGAGACCTCATGATCGATCTCGACAAACGCAAGGTGACCATCAAAGGGCAACGCGTGGAGCTTTCTCCCAAAGAGTTTGATCTCCTTGGCTTACTCGCCGCTAATCCTGGCAAAAGCTATGACCGAGCACGCATCCTCAATCTCGTTTGGGGTTACGACTTTGAAGGCTATGAGCATACCGTCAACTCACATATCAATCGCCTTCGCCGCAAAATCGAACCCGATCTCCAACACCCAATCTATATCCTCACCTCTTGGGGAATAGGCTATCGCTTCAACGAAGAATTATAAGTCATGCCACGCACTTCCTTCCAATTATTTGGCAAAATTTCTCTCGCCCTGCTCAGCTTGCTGGTCGTACTCGGTCTGACCTATGTGGTCATCACTTCCTTTGTGGCGGGTGAGTATATGCAAGAAGTCAATCAGCGACTTTATGGCGGCATCGCCAATAGCACCGTCAATGAGGTCCAACCTCTGGTAGACGGGCAAGTGGATACGCTGGCGATACAAGAAATCATGCACTCCATCATGATTATGAATCCGAGTGCTGAGGTGTATTTGCTCGATACCCTGGGCACGATCATCACTTATGTAGCGCCTTACAAAAAAATTCTTCTCGAAGAAGTAGGGCTTGGACCCGTGATCCAATATATAGACGCTGAAGAAAAACCCTTTATCAAAGGTGACGATCCCAGGCATCCCGGAGAAGAAAAAGTGTTTTCGGCCGCTCGCTTGATGGATGAGGATAAGCTGGAAGGTTATCTATATATCATCCTCGCCAGCGAGGAGCAAGCTGCGGTCACCGAAAGCCTATCTGGCAATTATATGCTCCGTCTGGGCAGCAGTTGGTTTTTTATCAGCCTGATCGGAACGCTTGCCTTGGGACTATTGGCCATCTGGTATCTGACGCGCAATCTGCGCCGTATCGTGGCGGTAGTAAAACGCTTCAAAGAAGGCGATTATGAAGCCCGAATGAGCCATGCTGACGAAGGCGACCTGCACTTGCTCGGAGAAACCTTCAATGAAATGGCAGACACCATCGTCGCTAATATCGAACAGATCCAATCCGTAGAACGCCTGCGTCGAGAGTTGATCGCCAATGTCTCGCATGACCTACGCACGCCGCTCGCCATCATGCAGGGCTATGTAGAGACCTTGCAGATGAAAGCGGAGGATCTCGACCCGGTCGAACGCGACAATTACCTCACCATCATCCACAATAGCAGTACCAAGCTCGCGGGATTGGTGGCGCAGCTATTTGAATACTCCAAACTAGAAGCCCGGCAAATCGAACCCGAAAAAGAAGCTTTCTTTATCGGTGAATTGGCCCAAGATGTCTTCCAGAAATATCAACTTCTCGCCAAGGAAAAAGGCGTAGAGATGCGCCTTGACCAAACGCAAAACTTACCGCTGGTGTTTGCGGATGTTGGCCTCGTCGAACGCGTCTTGCAAAACCTTATGGACAATGCCTTGAAGTTTACCCCTTCTGGTGGGAGCGTCACTATCGGTCTCAAGGCGCTAGAAGAAGCCGTGGAGGTCAGCATCGCCGATACGGGTCCTGGCATCCCTGAATCAGAGCAGCCTTATATATTTGAGCGCTACCGAAAGGCGGGTCGTAATGCCGAAAAATCCAAAGCCAATCAAGGCGCGGGGCTCGGTCTCGCGATTGCCCGTAAAATCATGGAGCTACATGGCTCAACACTACGTATGCGTAGCAAAATAAATGAGGGTACTGCTTTTTGGTTTCATTTGCCTGCCTATGCGGAGGTGTAGGTCTTAGGCTGGTTTCTCCGCTGCGCGGAACGCTTCTCTCGCGCCAGCAGTCGCTTCAAGGCTTTGCCTGGAAGCCTATCGCATGAAACGATTAAATTTTTACCGCTCCGCGCAACGATTAGAAGCGTTCCGCGAAGCGGTAATCTGTACAAAGAGTCTCCACCCGGATAGGTTTTATTCCTCCCCCTAAATCCTTGGGAGGCTACGGCTTGTACACATCTTCTACACAGAGTGGAACACTTTGGGATATCTGGGTTCAAGTGTTTGATTATCAATAACTTATCATGTCATCCCGGAAATACGCCGAAACAAGGTGCAGGCGGATTATCCGGGATCTTTGAGAAAGATCGGGAAGCTTTAGAGATCCCGGATAAGCGCTTTCCGCGCCGCTCCAAGCAATTTTCGGGATGACATTTTCAAAATTTCCATC
>JBCAWW010000655.1:0-3873 GCA_038534415.1 Bacteroidota bacterium
ATAAAAAAATGACGATACAATTCGTCCTTTTTACCATTTAACGCCCATTTTTATAATGAAAGTACTACATGTCAATTCATCTCCTCGCGGAGCTCATTCCAGTACGCTGTCGGTTACAAATACTTTTCTAGATAGCCTAAAAGCTAAGTTTGATGATTTAGAGCTTGAACACCTCAATCTTTTTGATACAGATTTGCCGGCAATCGCGGGTGAAAATATCGATACAAAGTATGGGATTTTGATGGGGCAATCTCCCAGCCCATCTCAACAAGCATCTTGGCAGCAGATAGAAAAACTGATCCAGCAATTTATGGATGCTGATATATTGGTCATCAGTAGCCCGATGTGGAATTTTGGTATTTCCTATGCACTGAAGTATTACATAGATGCTATTGTGCAGCCAGGTTATTTGTTTAAGTATAATGAACAAGGGATGCCTGAAGGTATGGTTTCGGGTAAGCGCATGATTTGTATTACTTCCCGAGGAGCCGATTACTCTGAAAATAGTCCTTTCAATGCATATGATTTTCAAGTACCTTATTTACGCGCCATTTTTGGCTTTATTGGCATCACTGACATCGAATTTATCAACGCGCAACCGCTAGATATAGGACCAGATATTCGCAGCCAGGCATTGGAAGCAGCTAATACGCAAGCCCAAACGCTAGCGGCAAACTATTAACCTACCCTCCTTAATATGTGTCCGGCGGAGCTTAGGCTTCGTCGGTTTTTTTATGCACTAAGAAGATTTTGGCAAAATCTCTACATGGCTATTATCGCAAAAAGGACCTGCTTTGCTGAGTTTGCAATTGCAGAGTTTGACCTTTTTGTCCCGTTTGACGGTAAATAAAACTGGTTTGAACTTACTGCCTTGATGACTGCCATCGCAAAAGGGCTGCGTTCGGCTGTGGCCGCACTGACACCAAAGATAGTTTTTACCTGCTTCGAGATGGAGGATCGTAGGAGCTGGCATTGTAGTATCTCCACGTTCGTATTCAGGAGAGAGTTCGCTATGCGGCTTCGCCGAACGCACAATCGGGTAGAGCATATTGGCGGTCCAGTGATCCTCTGGATCGTTGATGAGGCCGTATTCTTCGGGGTATTGGCGGGTAAATTTGGCGGTGCCAAACAGCTGGTCCCAGATCGAAAACATATTGCCATAGTTGCCATTGGGATCGCTGATACCATCTTGCATGGATTTGCCATGATGGGCAAAATGAAACGCTGGCGTGATGATTAAGCGTTCTACGAAGTAGGCGAAAGGACTCAACCACTTATAGCGGTAGAGATACTGATCCCAGCGAGTGGTACTATGAGAACCAATCACGATTACTTGCTTGATCACAATCGCTACAGAGACGGCTAAACCTCCGCCAAGCAAATTGACTAAGGCTATCCACCAGATATTGGGCATGAGGACATAATAAAGGGCTGCATTACGGTAGGAGACAAAAAAGCCCATCTCTTCGGCCTGATGGTGAGCTCGGTGCAATTTCCAGAGCCAAGGAGTCTCATGCGCGAGCCGATGATACCCATACTGTAAGAGATCATCTACCAACAAGAAACCAAAGAAGACCAGCCAAAAGTTAAAGCCTGATATAGCGTTCGGCAGAGCCGGAAACCAAAGTGCCCCCAAAAAGCCTACCAGTAAGACGATGCCTGGCTTGGTAAATAATACCAAAACCATAAAGCTCCCAAATTCTTGTATCCAATCACTGCCCTCTCGTTGACTGCGGTGCCAATATCCAGAGAGTACTTCTATGCCGCCAAAAAAGAGGAGTATCAGCGGTACTAAATAGGTTTCGAGCGAGTCCATGTTCAATCCTTTTGTTGAAGGTACTGAGATCCGAAAGCAATCCACTTTACAATTGTTAAGAATCCTTCTTTGAGGTTTGGGCTGAGTAAGATGCCTGGCGGTATTTTTTCTTGTCTACCCAAAAATCTTGTTAAAATAGGCTTTTTGGCTGATTTTGAGGATTGTGTACACCTACCTGATTGAAGATGTTTACCTGAAATAATTTGGCTGTTTACCCCAAGTAGGCTGCCTTTTGTTGCTAAGACGCTGGCTTAGGATCAAATTCAAATTGTCAACTGATCGAAGCAAGATTATGCGTCAAGTTTTCAAAATACCGGTTTTGATATTCGCTCTTGTAGTGATGGGAGGAATCAACCTGATGTTTTTGGAAACAGAACCAGATCTTCTCGAACGACTACCAGAGCTGAGCGTCAATGCAAATAATATCTACCGTGATTTTTGCGAGGACGAGGCTTACGCCCGACAGACTTATTTAGATAAGGTGATAGAGGTGAGTGGCATTTTGCATTCAGTCGAAAAGGCTGCTGATGGCAAACTTTCGCTGATCTTGGGTTTTGAAAGTCGTACAGGGCAATTGCGCTGTGAGCTCGATCAGGAGGATTATCCAAATCTGGGCGATTTGAAAATTGGGGAAGTAATCACTTTGAAAGGCTTTGGTCGAAACTATTTGTTTGAAGTAGTGATGGACCACGGCATCGTTGTGGAGCACTGAAAACAAAACATGCATGAGGTATCAAAAAGAAGCAAAACTAGGATTCTCCATTTTGGTTTATGTACTAGCCTGGGGATCGATAGTCTATTATTTGGATTTTTTTACAGGATTTTACGTTCCCAAAACAGTCGATCAGGGTGTAGAATGGCCTTGGATAATTGCGCTGATTTGGGACCTGCTACTCTTACTTGGTTTAGGCTTATTGCTAGAAATGACCCGAAAGGCAGATTTTCAGGCGCAAATACCAGCCGGTTTGGACCGTAGTTTTCAACTCTTGATGTATGTATTAGCGCTAGTCTTTTTGGTAAGCTTATGGCGTCCGATCAATGGAGTAATCTATGATTTAAGAGATCATGCCATGGCAACGGTTTTTAGCGGTTGTTACTATTGGGGGTGGTGGATGTGTTTGACTGCCACTTTTTTGATCGATCATTGGAGTCGGTTTGGAGTCAGACAGCCCTTAAACTTGCTAAGTAAGCCAGAAAGCATGCGGGCAACAGCCTTGAAAACGCCATTGCTGTACTTATTGGTACGCCACCCCGTCTATCTAGGCATGATCATCTTTCATTTTTCTACGCCCTATATGAGCATAGGTAGGCTGCTATTGGCGGTGGGTATCACTTACTTTTTGCTGCGGCAAATAGAGCTGGATGAGACCCAGTTGCTCAAGCAGTTTGGGGATCGATACCGGGCTTATCAGCAAAAAGTGCCTAAGATATTGCCATGGCAACGTGCCCACCAAAGTGAGTTTGTACGCCCACAAAATCTGTTTTCGATCCTAGAGGAACCCTTTGAGGTATAAGGATTAGATGCTTAGCTGCCTGCCCTCTTTAGCTGCTTTTTGGTCCATAGCGGTACCGATGGACATACCTATTCCAAGTCCAATTGGAATACCAATAGACATTAGCCCCATATTATCCATTGCGGCGCCAAACATTATTCCTAGTGGAATGCCAAATGCAGCCATCCCCAAGGACATCCCCATCGTCATATAATAGCCTTTGGTACTGAGGTTCATGTCTTTTTTGACTATCCTGACAATGGCACTATAAGCCTTTCTGAGTGCTTTTTTATATGCCTTTAATTCTTCTGGACTACTGTTGAGGTTTTCAACTTGGGCTTGGATAGCCGCCTTGGTTTCTGGCGGCAGCTCCCTTTGGTTTAGGTCTTCGATTAGGGCTTGAGTTTTGTCAAAACTTTTGCGGAGGCGATCATTGCCCTCCAGTAGGGCTTTTTCTTCAAGAGAGGAAATCATGGAGCTAGCTTTTAATTTAATTAAAGATGAGATAAAAATCTTAAAGTTGGAAGGGAGCAGGCTTTTGGAGGAGGGAGAAGGGCTATTTGT
>JBCAWW010000656.1:0-3871 GCA_038534415.1 Bacteroidota bacterium
GCTAGTTATCGAATAACTAGCTCTTCGGCTGTTATCTCAGCTTGCTTGAGTATTTCTTCTTTGATTAGTAAATCCATTGCACTCCTAATTGATCTAATATAATAATTTGGTGAGATTCCTTCAACTCACCTATTGATACGAAGATTGCTTTTAGAAGATTTGTGAAAAGAAATTGATGATTTATTAGCCTAGTACCTAAGTATGTCGGTAGAGGCGTCCTGCATAGGCCTTAGAGAAAAGCGTTCTGCGAAGCAGGCCTTAGCCCCTTTAGCTCCTTCGGTAAACTCAGGAGGACATTTTGAATACATGGGCGGCTATCCCCCTAATGATTATTTGTCGGTTTGAGTCCGTCAAAGCATCTCCTTTTATTTGCTGCTGCGCAGAACGCTTATCTCTTGAGCAATTTGATCGTAGCGCGCTTCGTTTCATCCGCCAATACCTCCACAAAATAATAAGCTGCAGGACCTTCTAAACGAAGGCTAAGCCTCTGCGCATCATAAAAGGCGCTTTCTTGCACGACTTGGCCGCTCGCATTGTAGACCTTAAGCTTTATCTCGGCATAGGTCCCGCCCAATTCGATAAAAAATACACCTTCTGAGGGGTTAGGATAAAGCGCAAACTGATCGCCAAAATCATTTTCGAGCAGCCCCACCCTCGTGATAGCAAAGCAACGAGAAGTATCGACGCAGCCGTTTTGGGTAATTTCTACCGCATAGCTACCATTGCTACTGGGGCTAAAGCTTTGGTTGGTTTCGCCAGCTAAGGCACTCCACCCATTATTACAATCAAGCCATTGATAAGTTGCGCCCGCAAGATTTGCCGAGAGGACATTGGCCGTCTGACTAAGGCTCGTATCGAGCTGGGTCAAGTTTAGATTGAGGGTGAGCACAGAATCACAGCCAGCCGCATTGTGGAGCGTATAAGTAGCCGTATTATTATCAGTAAAATAGGTGATACCGTCTAGCCAAATAAAGCTATCACAGGCTGTTTGTACATCTATAGCGCTAGTGGCTAAACAATACTCATAAGCACCAATATCGGTGGACGAGCCGGAAAGTCGGAGCTCTCCCCTTTGATCCAAAATAGGCGCCCCCACCGCATCGGCCTGATCGATACAGGGGCTGGTGGACTGCAAAGCTATCGTTTTCGTCAAACCCCCATAATCTCCCAGAGGCAGTACCAAAGGATCTAAGGGCGCAGCGGTATTGCCCAATTGATCATTGGGGCCTGGCACCCAAGCGCTGCTAGTAGTGTCGCCAATCAGGTTAAAACCATCGGAGACAAAGGCTCCCGCAAACATAGAGACATCGTCTCCATTCGAAGCGTTATTGCCTGCTACTAAACTATTTTTAATCCTGCAGATGCCTCCAATAGGTACTCGAATACCGCCGCCTAGGCTGATGGCAGTATTGTTGAGCAGGCTGCAAAAATCGAGACTCACACTGGCACTGCTACTGATGCCGCCCCCTCTGTATTGACTTAGATTGCCAGCAATGGTACTATTTATACAGCTTAGACTCCCTCCCCCAAACATGCGGATGCCGCCGCCAGAAGAAAGGGCTTCGTTGTCCAAAATACTTGAATGCGAGATCTTGACGATGCCATCGCTGGAAAGCGCCCCCCCTAATGAGGGCGAAAAATTATTTCGAATACTCGAGGCCTTGATGATCAGCATCCCTCCTGTGCATCTCAGCGCACCGCCATCGTCGCCACAGCTATTTTGACTGAGTCGGCAACTGTCCAATTCGACGATCGCACTAGAATCTGCAAGCGCGATCGCTCCCCCATCCTCAGCGGCAAAATTATGGTTAAAATCACAATTGCTGAGTCGAAGACTGCCATCCACATAGACCGCCCCGCCATCGCCCACAGGCTCACGACCCCGCGCAAAACTTAGGCCTGAAATAGAAACCTCATTGCCGGGCATAATTCGTAGGATACGCGTAGAATCTTCGCCACTAATCGCCAACAAATCAGCGCCCGGCCCCTCTATGATTAGATTTGCACAAATCTGCAATTCACTGTTCAAACGGATGGTATCTCCTTGCAAAGCTGGCGCAAAACTGATCGTACTCCCATCTTCGGCTCCGAGCAGTACACTCCTGAGACTCCCGGGTCCGGCATCGGCAGTGGTACTGACCAAATTGCCAGGGTCCCAGCTATCGAGATCAAAATACCACTGATCGAGATAGCTCCGCATCGCACAAGCCAAAGCGCGGGCAAAAGCCTTACGATTGAGGTCGGTAGAGCGTACTCCCGTCCAGTTAAGCTCAAACTGGATTGCATTGATCTCTGAGCTATCTCGAGAGCCATGACGCACCGTATTGTAGCCACCCGCAAAAAATGGATCAGCGGGAAGGGGGGCCGGATCAGAGGCAGAAGGCACACTGGGATAGCCACGTTCAAGCAAAAATTCCCCCATACACTTGCTCCCGCGCAAGATTTCAGCAAAGGAAACGCTCGGGTTTAGCACATTGGCCAAATGCTTGATCGCGCTATCGTCTTGGCGATTGTCAACATCAAGGGTACTGTCCGAATCTTGTAAACGACTGCGATTGAGTAAGTAGCCCAATTCTATCCTTTGGATCGGATGTCCATGCCCGTGCAAATCGATAAAGAGCGCACTCCCAAACTGGGCTTTACAGCTATCTTTTGCCGCCTGAATAAAATCATGATATTCGTACCAAGCGGTTTCGGCCTCGGGATTGCCCAAGGCTGCCTCCACAATCTCCCGATTGGCATCCAATTTTCTACGGGCGAGTTTATTGATGATGATATGTGGATTACCACCAAAAACACTTCGAATGGCTGCTTTGAGATCGTAAGCCGTTTCTTCAGTGCGGCTATCTCTGCCCGTAACGCATCCGCTACAAACTCGATCTGGGATCGTGAGGGGTTCTAGGTAGCCGCCGTGCGGAACGGAGATAATGATCGGCAGATCGCCAGCATGATACTCGACATAGTCGTTGGTGCCGAGATAGACACTACCCGGACTAAATTGAGCGTAAAGGCTATGTGGCACACTCAAAGCAAACAAAAAACAGAAACTACTTATGATGCTAAGGCGCTGGAGAGAAGCGTTCTGCGCAGCAGTAATCCCTAACCAATTGCTCATGATTATTTGCTTTGACTGTTTTGGATCACTTGTTCTGATGTGAGGCCATAAATAGGCGGAGTTTTGATGTCTAGCATGCCCAGATAGGTATAAAGTTGGCCGCGATGATGCACCTCATGTTCGACCATCGCTCTGAGCCACTTCCAAGTGGTGATTTGAATGCCGCCGGGAGTGGGACATTTGCCTTGTAGATCAAGCGGACTGAGTTGCTGAAAAATCGCTAAGGAGGCTTGATGTTGATCTTTGTAAAACTGCAGCACCGCTTCTAAGCCCGAGGCATATTCTGTCCCACAGCCTTGATATTGACTGGGTTTTTGTTGGACATTTTCGGCGTACATTTTTCGTTCGATCAAAGCATTGTGCCGTATGATATCGCCAATGGTAAATTTGCCAGCCTGGTAGGTCCATTCGATTTTGTCGGCTGGTATGTAGGCAAATAATCGTTCTGTTCGGGCTTTGACTTTGGCGTAATAAGCGAGAAAAACATCTATGTCTGTAATGATCATGGGGGCATTTTTAGGAGGTTTAGGCCACCTAATATAAAGCTTTCCAACTCACAGCCTTAATTATTTTCAGCTTTGGGCCGGCCCCATCCCTCCTTTCCGTATTGCTTCGCAGAACGCTCAACTCAATCTTTTAGAATTGCGACCACCCTTGCAGGAGCAGCCGAGCCTCCTTTTATTTTTAGCGGAAATGCCGCCACTTCAAAGCCTGTCGTAGGCAAGGCATCTAAATTGGTCAGTTGCTCCATATGAC
>JBCAWW010000657.1:0-3867 GCA_038534415.1 Bacteroidota bacterium
TGCTACTCTCAAATAATTGCCCCAAAGCATGAAAAACAGTGCGTAAAGGAGCTTGATGCGCAAAGCCTATAAACAATAATGTGGATAAGATGTGCACAACTTGAGAAGTGCCCGAATGATAGACCACTACCAGCACGCCTGTAATGAGGCTCCCTAGAGCCGTTATCCAAGCATTACGGCTGTGGATAGCCTCTGGATTTAGCAAAAACATCAAGGCAATGATCAGAAAACTGAAGAGGGGCAAATTGATCCCAAACTGCTCATGCCAAAAAAACAGATTGTAGATCGCCGTCATCGCCAAAGCAAGGGGCAGACGATAGGATTGTAGTCGTGTCATGGTGATTGATTTTGAATAAAGATATGTAAAGTACTTTGTAATGCAAAGTGAATGTCGAAAATACGGTCATAAACAATCTTTTGTTGCCTCAGTTCATTATTTTCTTTGGGTGAAGCTGCTAGATTTTACTTAATGGAAGAGATTTGCAGACCGTTTATGTTCCCAATATATTGCAATGCCAAATGCTAGAAAAGAGCAAAATATTGACCACCGCCTTCCTCCTATTATTCGTGGGGATCCAGACTTTATTCGCCTGCGAATGTATCCCTTCGAGCGCGCAAGCCAAGATTGATTCTGCCGATGTCGTCTTCGACGGAACGGTTATCTATGTCAATACCAATTGGATGTCAGGCGGTATGAAATACACCTTCCAAGTTCACCAAACCTGGAAACGGCGTACTGATACCATTATGGTGATCAATTCTGGCTTTGCGAGCACGGATTGTGGCTACAATTTTGAAGAAGGGAAGCGATATCTGGTTTTTGCTCGCAAGAAGTTTTCTTTCAAAACGGATGCCTGTGCGGGTAATACCTTGATCGAAGACGCGGATAAATACTTATCCAAATTGGGGCAAGCTCAGCGGCCAGCTCAGTCTTCACTGGTCCCGATAATGTATTGGACACTTAGCGGACTCACAGCCCTAGCTTTGGCATTTATGGCTTTTATCGTGCTCCGAAAACGCAAAACTCCTACTCAAAACCGATCATAAAATATGGCTCACCCTGCAGAATCTGTCAAACTTGAAGAAGGCTGGAAAAAAGCACTATGGGACGAATTTGCTAAGCCCTACTTCGTAGAACTCAAGAACTTTCTCCTCAGTGAGCGTCAAGCCAAAATGACGGTTTTCCCTCCGGCTAAACTGATCTTCAATGCCTTTAACACCACGCCTTTTGACAAAGTCAAAGTCGTCGTCATTGGTCAAGATCCCTATCATGGCCCTGGCCAAGCGCATGGTTTATCCTTTTCGGTACCGCAGGGGATCAAGGCACCGCCTTCCCTCAAAAATATTTACAAAGAATTAGCTACTGATGTAGATTTTACCATTCCCAATCATGGTAATTTAGAGAGTTGGGCCGAGCAAGGCGTCTTGATGCTCAATTCTATGCTGACTGTTCGGGCTCATACTCCGGCCTCTCATCAGAAAAAAGGTTGGGAAACCTTTACGAGTGTCGCCATCCAAAAACTCAATGAGCAACGCGAAGGCATTGTCTTTTTATTATGGGGCCGCTACGCTCAACAAAAAGGCATGATCATCGATCCCGCAAAACATCATGTGCTCAAGGCCGCGCATCCTTCTCCTTTTGCTGCGCACAATGGTTTTTTTGGTTGTCAGCACTTTTCAAAGACTAATGCCCTGCTAAAACAGCAAGGCAAAAGTCCGATCAATTGGCAGGTCTAATGATGAGAAACTAGGCGGCCTGTTCCACAGGCTCAGATCCGCGTATTTCGTGGTAAAGTTTGCACCAGTGCAAGGTCTCATAGTCGATTCCTAAACTCTCATGCGCCGTTTTCAAACGGCCATCACCACTCTGGCGGAAGTATTCCGCACCTCGGTGCAAAACCTTCTCCTCCAGATTTTCCTCGATCACCACACGCAAATCCAACTGCTCCGAACGATGTAGGTTGGTCAGATATGACCGCACAGTAGCCGGTTTGATAGACCGGGCCGCTGCTATTTCTTCGAGTGAGCAGCCTTCCTCACACAGTCTCAATACTGCCTGATGGCTGGGAGAATGCGCCTTGGTATATAAGCCACCGCTGCGCTCGTCTTTGACTTTGAGCTCACGAGCGGCTTCAATCTTACCCAAGACCATAAGCTTGCAAGCATCTGGAATGCTAAAAGCCGCCGGAATCGCATTGAGCTCTTCGAGCGTAGCGGGCATCTGGGTGCTCAAAAGGTGCAAAGCATAATTGTTGTAAAGCTCATATGGCAGTACCTCCATCGACTCGGCTAACTCTTTGCGTAGCTCCCTTAACTCGCGATAAAGTTGAGCCTCTAGCCAAGAACGACCCAGCTGCCGGCGATTGGCAAGCATCGGCTTGGGATTGCCCAGAAACTCTGAGGCGAGCTCGCTGGCTTCGATATTACCAAAGGATTCGTCTTTGATACACAAATAACCCTGCTTTTGTAGATAGTAGACGAGCCCCTCGATTTGACTAAAATTATCTTCTTGTAAGGCGCCAAAAGTTTCAAGCTGCTTATGGGCTTCGTCTCGTAAGGGATACTGTAAGTCTCCAGCCAGTAAACGGATTAGGTAGCTCGCTGAATAGGCTTTGTCTAGCAACAAGACGGTTTTTAATACTGAGATCGCTTTATCTGCGACATCGATCGGTTTAATTTGATAAGGTTTCATGGTTTTTCTGTAAAACGTTGAATAAAAAAATTAGAACTCCATCCTCTCCACTCGACTGACATACATCCGACACATCCTCAAGGTGTCATAGTCCAATCCCAAGGCCTCATAGGCCGATTTGAGATCGCTTTGGGGACGGGCTTCAAAATAAGGTAGGCTGCTTTGTAAGTGCTCCTCAGGCAATTGCTCCTCGACCCAGCTGCCGGTGGAAATTTCCCCGGCATGCTGGAGATATTCGAGAGAGCGAATCACACTACTTTCTTGTATCTGGCGACTTTGGGCAATTTCATTAGCCTCATAGCCGCTTTCAAACAAGGACTTGATCGCCTGCTGGGCCGGTTGCTGAGCTCGTATGCGAGCGGTTTCGAACCAATGCTGGCGATAAAGCCGGAGCGTTCTTCTGACGCATAGCAAAATCGTACCGCCGTAACGATTACACCGATAGTCTCCCATGCCAGCGATACTTTGCAGTTCCGCTAAACTAATAGGCATCAAACGGCTGATTTCTACTAAACTTCGATTGTTGAAAATACGGTAGCTAGGCAGTCCCTCATACTTGGCGAGTTCGAAGCGCAAATGCCGTAGGGCAACACGCAACATCCGCTCCAAGCGAGGAAGCTGACGATGATATAAATCGGACATGATTTCTTGCTTTCTGGAAGCAATATCAGATAAGCGTTCGGCGAAGCCATGGAAAAATAAATGGCCTTAGTAAACACAGGCTGAGCGTTCCACGAAGGGGAAAACCACCTCCCAAGCGGCCAAATAAAGATGATGCCTCCCTGAAATCAGGGAATGAGAGTAACTAAATCACGACTTGAGAATGCCAAAAATATGCTTCTTCGCGCTGAGGCTTAGCAATCCTCCGCGCGCTACCATCAGCACCGTCATCGAAAGCCAAATACCGTGATTGTAGAGGGAGTCAATAGAAAGATAGTAGGTCGGCAAAAAGATAAAAAGTACCGCGATAATCATGGTGTTGCGCATGGCTTTGGTGGCGGTGGCTCCGATATAAATCCCGTCCCACACAAAGGCCAAAGGTGCCAAAAGCGCAATCAAAGCTAGCCAAGGGACGTATTCAGCGGCGGCGCTAATCAAGGCTGCTTGATCAGTGAAGATATGGAGCATGGCTTCGCCGAACGCGATGTACACGAGCGCAAAAACTGCCCCAAAAC
>JBCAWW010000658.1:0-3862 GCA_038534415.1 Bacteroidota bacterium
TCTGATCTGGTTATGGTGCCAAAAAAGCTAAAGTCAAATTCATAAAATAATGTCATCTCGTTTTTGCTGATTGCCAAAACTTCAAAAACTTGGGGAAAGACATCTTCGGTGATGGTCAACTGCTCCGTATCCTTGTCATAGACCCAATCAAAGGTGGTTTCGGTGCTGTCTTCAGTATAAACACCCGTCCCATCTTCATTAAATTGATAGCTCACGGCCTCAAATACGAGCGTAGAATCAGTGACGGTAGGCACATCATCTTGAAATTCATTGTAGATACCAGTAGTCGCAAACCATGTACCTTCGTTGCTCGGGAGGATTTTTTCAGGATTTTGGCAAGCGCTAAAAGCCAAAGCAGCTAAAAAGACGATTAATAATACATTGAGTTTTTGCATGAAAGTCTTTTGATAAAGGGTATTTAAGTTTTTAAGAAAAGGCTAATAAATGTTGTTGCCTTTTGTACCCTAGGGTGTAAAGACTTGGATCAGGGTTAACGGTATGCTCGATTTATTTTTTTCGACTGCTTCGCAGAACGCTTATCCTTCCAGATCCCTGCTCTCATTCAGTCGCTTTGGCTCCTTCATTCCGCTGGGATGACAAGCAGAGCCCCACCTTATTCTGGCATTTGAGGCATGAGCATATTCGGAATCTTTTTTATTTCGACTGCTTCGCAGAACGCTACTCTGCAATACTCCACAATCGTCAGAGCTTAGCGCTTTTTCCTACTCCCACTCTTCACGCATTGGCAATCTTACGATTACTTGCGTACCCGCAGCTCTACCGTCTTCATGTTTGAGGTCTACAAATTGGATGCTTGACTCAAGCGTGCCTTCCTCACCGCGGTGAAGGATATCAAGGCGTTCTTGGGTAACCTCCAGGCCAGTCGATTTGTGCGTATGACTTTGTTGCGAACGAATGGTTTTGGCTTTTTCGCGACCGATGCCATCATCTGTGATACGACACTCTAGATAGTCCCCTGAACGTTTGAATTGAAGGTCTATTTGGCCTGTTTCGGTGCGGTGAGCGACCCCGTGTATAATGGCATTTTCTACAAAAGGTTGGACCAATAGGGGGGGAATCATCACTTCCTCAGGGTCTACATCACCCATGACTTCAATGGTGAAGTTAAAGGCATTATCGCGACTAAACTGCTCGATACCTAGATAGAGATCGAGCGTTTGGATTTCCTTTTGGAGAGGGATCAGATTGTTGCGAGAGTTGTCGAGCACAGAACGCATCAATTTGGCAAACTTGGCCAAATAGTAACGTGCCGTCTTGGCGTCATTGTCCGCGATCAGGGCTTGGATGGAGTTGAGTGCATTGAAAAGAAAATGAGGATTCATCTGCAAGCCCAAGGATTTTTGCTCCAGACGAAGAAGGTCTTTTTCCATTTCCAGAATTTGACGCTCCTCAGCCGCCTTGCGCCGTACTTGATTGATCCTAAGGCGAAAAGACAAGGCGATAATCGTAATTCCTAAGGCTATAGCTGAAAGAATAAACCACCAACGCTGCCAAAAAGGAGGTAATATTTCAAAGCTCACGGCCTGAATCTCCTTACAAGTACCATCTGGATTACATGCTCTCACCAAAAATTTATATAGGCCTGGTTCTAGGTTTGAATAGGTAGCACTGGTATTGGCCGATAGACGCGACCAATTTTCTTCTTCGCCTTCCAGCCGCCATTGGTAGCGAACTCGCTCCGGATTTTGATGATTGATCCCCAAAAAGTCAAACCCGATATGGTTTTGATCATAGGGAAATTGCAGGGTATCCAGCGGTTGGTTCCAAGCGCCGATTTTGTTGGCAAAACGCGTTTCTGAAAGCGGCTCGTAGGTAAGGCGAATATTGGTCAGGCTTAGGCTAGGGGCTTGAGAGCTTTGTTGAGCTTGCTCCGGGAGATATTGGGTCAGGCCATTGACGGTGCCAAACCAAAGGTGCCCTTCCTTGTCTCGGTAAAAAGCATTTTGACAAACCTCTACCCCCACAAATCCCTCAGCGCGGCCAAAGGCCTTAAGCTCGATGATATTGCGATCGGGATCAAGACTCGCTCTTTCGACGCCCTTTTCGGTGCCGATCCATAGATTTTGGCGTTCATCAAGACCCAGTAGATAAACATTGGTGGAATTGAAGCCTGCTGCAAAATTTTTGATCGGGATGGCAGTCGAATCCGAGTAGATGTCCAATCGTTTGAGACCTCCGCCAGCGGTACCTACCCAGAGATAACCATATTCGTCCTCGATCATGGCTCTGACTTGGTTGGCTGTGAAGCCACCTTCTAGTGGTAGGTGAGTGATTTTGCCGTTTCTGTCCCGATAGCCTATCCCCTTGCTTGAGGTACCAAACCAAAGTCGAGCTTCTTTATCCTCATGGAGGCAATTGATGTGATTTTGAGGCAAACCACGATTGCGGTTGTAGATAGCAATATTTTCTCTTGGCAAGATGGGGGAGTTTTCTGGCCAGCGTATGCGGGTGAGCCCATTGCCTGTAGTGGCGAGCCAAATGCTGCCGTCGGCTGTCTCTTCTATATCTCTGATCCAATTGTCGCCGAGGCCATTGGCAATGCTGAGAGAAACTACGTTGGAGTCAAGATAGACGCTCAATCCTCCGCCATCACTTCCGGCCCAAATACGTCCAAAGCGGTCTTCGTGTAAGGCTTTTACTTTACGATTGGCAATGGCATTGGCAGCATTGAATAATTGGAGGCTATCGCCGCTAAATCGAGCTAAGCCATTGGCGCCTACGCCCATCCAAATATTGCAATCTGTGTCTTCTAATACCGAGTAAACCGCCCGGCCGGGTAGGCCTGAGTTTTGATCAAAATGCTTAAACTGTTGGCCAAAGTATTTGCTCAGCCCACCACCAGAGCTCCCAAACCAAAGATTGCCCCAAGCATCTTCCCAGATTTTACGGATATAATTGGCGGAGAGCCCGTCTTCGACTTGCAGTAAGTCAAAGCTGCCATCACGTGGATTGTAGCGCCCGACTCCAGCGTTTTGCGTAGCAATCCAAAGCTCACCCTCCTGGCTAAAGTGGAGATCAAACAAAAAGCCGCGATTGATTTCGGTATTGCTTAGTTGGGAACGAAAGCGATTGCCAGTCAATTTTAATAAACCACTGCCATAGGTTGCCACCCATAGATTGCTATCGGCATCTGTGCAAAAGTCCCAGATAACGCGATTGTACGGCACACCTTGTCTTCTGCCGTAGCTGGTCAAACTGCCATCTTTCCAAGCGGAGATTTTACCCCTTTGGCCAATCCATAGCGTACCTGTAGGGTCTAAATACAGGCTATTTACTTCTCCTTCTATTTGAGCGAGGGGTCCATCGGCTCGATATAAACTATCATTGGTATAGCGAAACAAGCCTGATCCACTGCCAATCCATAAATTTGCATCAGCCGAGGCTACAATGCTATAAATCGGTACTCTTTGACTATCTGAGAGAAGATAATTGTGAAAGCGAATCCCATCCCAACGACTCAAGCCATTGTCGGTGCCCAACCAAATGTCTTGTTTGTGGTCCTCACAAATGGTCCAAATATAATTGTTGATGAGCCCTTCCTGAGAACTTAAGTTTTGAAACTCCTTGCCGTCAAAGCGGCTCAGTCCTCCGCCCCTGGTGCCCAACCAAATAAAGCCTCGACTATCGCCACTAATGGCAAAAACCTGAGACTGAGCGAGTCCGTCCCCTACGGAGTAGTTGCGGATACCAAACTGCTGGGCAAAGACATATTGAAGGCTAAATAGCAGGATACATATAAGCCAAAGCTTAGGCTTGGCAAGAATTCGGGCTGCGATCATAGCCCTAAATTACAAATCCTCAGGAATTACCCACCTGAAAATGATAGCCCACGCCTTTGAGG
>JBCAWW010000659.1:0-3858 GCA_038534415.1 Bacteroidota bacterium
GCCACGACAATATGTTTTGGAGGCTCACCGCCCAGCGCTTATTAGTTGAGCGAGGACAATTAGATGTGGTAGAGGAGTTAGTTTCGCTAGCCGCGAACGCTCAGCTAGATGCCCTCGGCCTGAAACCCACCAAATTACATGCGCTTTGGACTCTGCATGGGTTGGGCGCGATCAATGAGTCCCATCCTACTGCTTTAAAGATGGCCCGCGAGAGTTTGTCTGATCCGGTAGCTGCTATTCGCAGAACGGCTATCCAGACCCTAGCTAAAGGAGATCCCAAAATCATGGAGGCTGCGCTTTGGCTCGATCAAGATTTACAAACTCGTTTGAGTGCGATTCTGGCAATGAGCGAGATTCCGCGTTCCGATGAAATCGGTAAAACGCTCTATCAAATCAGCCTAGATCCGGTCAATTTAAATGACCAATGGCTTTCCCAGGCAATCTATTGTGCTGCGACTCGGCATCAAGCTGGTTTTTGGCAAGCGTGGCAAAATGATCCTCAAGCAGAAACCTTAGCTGCCCAAAAAGCCAAAACCGATTGGGTCAATCGAGAAGATTATGGCGATTGGCCTACCGTTGATCTCCCCTCTTGGTTTGCTGCTTTTGATTACGAAAGCTGGGACGGCGATATCTGGTATAAAAAGGAGGTAAACCTCCCCGCCAATTTAGCGGCTAGCAAAGCCACTTTTTCCATGGGCCCCACGGACGATATTGACAGCGTCTTTGTCAATGGGCAGTTGATCGGACATACCAAAAATGAATATCGTACTAACAGACGCTACAATGTACCCGCAGGATTGCTCAAAAGCGGTAAAAATGTGGTTACGATCAAAATTTTTGACGGTCATGGCCGTGGTGGTATGGATGGCGAGGCCAAAGACATCAAACTGCAAGTAGGGAGTCAATCGTTCCCCATGGGGGGAAAATGGCACTACGCAATCGGCAAGGAAAACTTCAACGCCAATAGTGCCCTATTTGGGCCAGAAAACTCTATCGTACAGATGCTAGCCACTAACTATAGAGGCAATAATCCCACTATGGCAAGTTCACAGTCTGAGGCTGATATCGTCCTCGATCTAGGCGTGATCCAAAACCAAATGAAGTACGATCAAGAAAGCCTTACTGTCGAAGCTGGCGCCTTAGTAGAAATTCGGTTCAAAAACGAAGACTATATGCAACACAACCTCTTGATCATCGCAAAAGGGAGTCTTGACAAAGTGGGCGCAGCCGCAGATGCATTGGCGACCGCCGCCGATGGTGCTACTCAGCAATATGTACCCAATATGCCGGAGGTCTTGTTTAGCACAAAGCTGGTTGATCCCAATACAGAAGTGGTTTTAAGATTTCGCGCCCCAAAAGAGCCCGGAGCCTATCCTTTTGTCTGTACCTTTCCCGGACATTGGCGGATAATGAATGGTATCTTAAACGTCAATAAAGCAAACGCATTATGATCAGTTTTGGCGTCAGTACATGGCTTTGGACTTCTCCCTTTAGTACCGATACACTCGCGCTTTTTCCTAAGCTCAAACAAATGGGCTTCGATGCAGTGGAGATTCCGGTCGAGTATCCGGAGCTGATTGATCCGGTTCAGACCTTAGCGGCTTTAAAGCAGTATGATCTTAAACCCATCATCTGTGGTGCCTTCGGTCCGAGTCGAGACCTCACGCACGATGATCCAAAAGTGCATCAAAACTGCTTTGATTATCTGCAAGCCTGCTTTGAGCTCAGCAATCAACTAGGGGCAAAGTTTGTAGCAGGGCCCATGTATTCATCAGTGGGCAAAGCAAGACTCTTGTCTCCTGATGAGCGAAAACGAGAATGGGAGTTAGCGGTGGGCAATCTGCATAAAGTCTGTCAAATGGCTGCTGCAAACGGACAAAGTATCGCGCTCGAACCACTCAATCGCTTTGAAACAGATCTTGTCAATACCGCCTCTGACATTGCCAGAATGGTCGCTGACATCAATCATCCTGCCGCTAAAATTATGCTGGATAGTTTTCATATGACCATCGAAGAACGCGATCTCGCCGCTGCTTTTGTAGCCGTAAAAGATCATCTGATTCATGTGCAAGTTTCAGAAAATTATAGAGGCATACCTGGCACTGGCTTGTCTCCTTGGCAAAGCTTCAAAGCAGGATTAGAAGCAATTGATTATCAAGGCGTAGTCAGTATCGAAAGCTTTACCACCGAGATCAAAGAGTTGGCAGGCGCTGTTTGCTTTTGGAAACCCATGGCCGATAGCCAAGATCAATTTGCTACTGAGGGTTTGGCTTTTCTCAAGCAATTATTTAATTCTTAGCCACTTCAATATTCGAAAATCTTAATCCATCATTCTATATTCAATATCATGACTCGTCCCCTCAATATCGCGATCATCGGACTTGGCTTTGGTGCTGAGTTTATTCCGATTTATCAAAAGCATCCACTCGCCAATATGTACGCCATCTGTCAGCGTACCGAGAGCAAACTCAATGAGATTGGAGATGCTTTTGGCGTCGCAAAACGCTACACCTCATACGAAGAGCTACTCAAAGACCCCGAAGTAGATGCCGTCCACATCAATACGCCCATCCCTGACCATGCGGCTCAGTCTATTGCTGCCCTCAAAGCGGGTAAACATGTGGCTTGCACCGTCCCGATGGCCACTAGTGTTGAGGATTGTCGTACCATAGTCGAGTTGACAAAATCGACCGGCCTGACCTATATGATGATGGAAACGGTGATCTACAGCCGTGAGTTTTTGTTTGTCAAAGAGATGTATGACAAAGGCGAAATGGGGCGTATTCAGTTCTTGCGGGCCTCGCACCAACAAGAAATGGCGGGCTGGCCGGGCTATTGGGAAGGATTGCCACCGATGCATTATGCGACCCATTGTGTGGGACCGGTTTTGGCATTGCCTAGAGCCCAAGCCGCAAAGGTTTCATGTGTAGGTTCCGGTCGGATAGATGAGAAACTGATCCCGATATATGGCTCTCCTTTTGCCATTGAGTCATGCCATATACAAATGAAGGATTCGGACCTCGCAGCCGAAATTACCCGCTCACTATTCAATACCGCTCGACAGTATCGAGAAAGTTTTGATGTCTATGGCTCCAAAAAGACTTTTGAATGGACCTTGATAGAGCATGAGCCGAGTGTGATTCATACTGGGGAAAGTCCCGAGCGAGTTACGATACCAGACTATGCGCACCTATTGCCCAGAGAGATCCAAGCGTTCACCGAAGGTGGGGTATATGACGATGACGACAACCAACATCTCTCCTTTATCCAAGGTGCAGGTCATGGGGGTTCTCATCCACATTTGGTACATGAGTTTTTGGCGGCCCTCTCCGAGGAACGCTCCCCCTACCCCAATGCAGTCCAATCGGCTAACATCACTTGTGTGGGGATCTTGGCTCATGAATCAGCCATGCAAGGCGGTGTTACCCTTGATATGCCTGGTTTTACTTTTGCGTAGTATTGAACCAAGCAAGGGAGTCAGTTTTTCAAACTGACTCCCATCTATCTATATGATTTGCCTGTTTTACTTCTCCATTATTTGTTGAAAAGAGCGACCATTTTGGTCAGTAACCCTCACCCAAAAGTATCCATTCATTAGCTCCGAGACATCGATTACAGGATTCAAGCCTTGTACTTCTTTTTTGAGAATCATCCTGCCATTGAGATCAAAAATCTCCACTTTTTTGATTGCTACTTGGTATTCAATGTTTAATCGTTTTGAGACAGGATTGGGATAGCAATTGATTTGAGCGTTGTCATTGAGACTAAGTTCGATCACATCTGAAAGAGAAAATTGGCCATTGAGATCAATTTGCTTTAGACGATAAAAATAGGAGTGGCCTGGCTCCACTTTTTGAT
>JBCAWW010000660.1:0-3858 GCA_038534415.1 Bacteroidota bacterium
AAACTACATGCACTGCCCATCGAAGCGCAATTTGCCCCCATTTATGGCGCATTGGCCCGGGATTTTAATGGCGATGGATATCCAGATGTAGCTTTGGTTGGCAATGATTTTGGGACAGAATTGATGGTGGGGCGCTATGATGCTTTCAATGGTCTGATCCTTTGGAATGGCCCTGATGGTCTACATCCAGCTGGTTTTGCGGAAACTGGTTTCTTGGTTTCAGGAGATGCGAAGGCGCTCGTAGGACTCAATGCTGCTGATGGCGACTTCCTCATGGTCGCTTCTCAAAATCATGATAGTCTCAGGGTTTTTAGGACTCCTGGCGGAGAACGCTTCTCCTTATCGCCGGGAGAGGCCAAAGAGTTTGAGCTTCCCGATGGCAAAGTCCTCAGATGGGAAGCTTATGGGGGGAGCAGTTATCTCTCGCAATCCTCCTCAACTTATCTCCTACCTGCAAGCGTTCCCAAGCAATAGGCATTTGTTGATTGAAAAACGCAATTTGGTTTAGAGGATTAGCTGCGCTGTGAAGAGCATTGCGCCTCACCTACAAAAAAAACTACTATGAACAAGGAATTGGACTCGCGTCGAGATTTTATCAAAAAAGCTGCTTTGGGCACTGCGGGTATAGCCGTAGGCCCCGTTGCCTTTGGCAACCCCAATATTTATGGTGCAAATGACCGACTCAACTTTGCGGTGGCAGGAGTGGTCAGTCGTGGTAATGCGCACATTGGCGCCATCGGATCAGTTGACAACGCCCGTATCACTCATGTAATCGATGTTGATAGCCGTGCTGCCCTCAAAGCTGCCGAAAAAATCAAAAAAAGCGGCGCTAAGAAACCTAAGATCGCAGAAGACTTTCGCAAAGTCCTAGAAGATAAAAACGTAGATGCGATCACCATCGCAACGCCCGATCACTGGCATGCCCCCATGGCGATTATGGCCTTGAAAGCGGGCAAGCATGTTTATGTCGAAAAGCCATGTTGCCATAATCCTGCTGAAGGAGAGCTATTAGTTGCCGCCCAAAAGAAGTATGGCTTACAGGTGCAGATGGGGAATCAACAACGTTCAGGCGCGATTTCTATCCAAGCCATGAAAGACATCAAAGATGGGATCATCGGTGATGTATACTTTGGTAAAGCTTGGTATAACAACAAACGAGGCTCTATTGGTACAGGGAAAGAAGCGGCAGTGCCAGAATGGCTCAATTGGGATTTGTGGCAGGGACCAGCCCCAAGAACACCTTACCGCGATAACTTAGTGCATTATAATTGGCATTGGTTCTGGCGCTGGGGCACAGGTGAGATCAATAACAATGGTACCCATGAATTAGATATTTGCCGCTGGGCGCTTGGCGTGGACTATCCTAGCAAAGTTACCTCCTCTGGTGGACGCTATCACTTCCAAGATGATTGGGAATTTTATGATACTCAAGTAGCGAACTTTGAATTTGAAGGCGGGAAAATGATCACTTGGGAAGGAAAGAGCTGCAATAATCAGCCTTACTTTGACCGTGGTCGTGGTGCTACTATTAGCGGTACTAAGGGCTATATCATGCTCGACCGCAATGCCTACTTTGCCTACGACAACGGCGGCAAACTCATCAAAGAGATGAGAGAAAAAGAACAGTCTGCTACCACCAATACCGTTGGGCGAGGCAGCTTAGATGACCGCCATATGAACAATTTTGCCAATGGAATCCGTAATGGTGAAGCATTACGTGCCCCGATTTGGGACGGCTATATCAGTAATCTCTTACCTCATCTTGGCAATATGGCTCAAGAGTGCGGCGGCATGATCAATTGTAATCCTGCCAACGGGCAAGTGATCGGAAACAAAAAAGCCTCTGGCATGTGGTCGCGTGAATACGAACCCGGCTGGGAGCCAAGCATATAATATTGATTAGGCTTATTATTTTAATGCTCAAGCCTGCTTCTGATTCCAGAGGCAGGCTTATTTTTAGGCTTAGCGACTGAGCGTTCTCCGAAGGAGTAAGCCCCAAAAAACTAGGCCTCCAAAGACTCTTGTAATTTTAAAATGCCCCCAAGATTTTTTTGATACAGTCGGCCTATTCGACTCTGACCGAGATTGAGGGCTTGCATAAACTGATTGAGAAAAGTTCCCTCTAATATATCATAGCCGAGGGGCTGTTGGATTTCTTCGGGATGAACAAAACTCGCCAAATTCGTGTCGGGATCGATGTTTTTTAAGGGTGGCATTTGAAGCTTTGCTAGGGCTTCTTTCTCCGCATGGTACTTTTTTAAATAGTTCCTTAGCCGCGAGCAATACCTGTCTACCTCCATCTCGTCCAGCTCTCCACTTTCCATAATTTCTTGCAAACTGCTTTGATAATCCTGCTTGATCTGGTTTAGTCGATCGCCCGCCTCTTGCAGTTGGAGTTGAAAATGGTAGCGAGTTTCCAAATCTTTTAGGACGGTTTGGTCAGCTTGTAGGGCTAATTGGTGATAATAAACCCAAACCTTCTCGTCAAAGCTTTTAAGGCTTTCTTGGTAGCTTTCGATGATGGCCTCGTTTTCTTTGAAGAGTTGTTCGACATCTTGCAATTTGTGTACCTCCCCTTTGTAGCGAAACTTACTGGATTGCTGTTGGGCGGCTCCAATGAGGGTATTACGATGTTGAAAGGCTGTCTTGAGTTGAGCGGCCATATTTTGAAACTCTTCCCCAAATATATCGGCCTTGAAGCTTTGCGGATCAGCGAGCTGAGTGGCGTATTTTTTCTTTAGTTCTGCGACCTCTTCTACTTTGATCTGACTCAAGGCTCTATGATCATAGATGCCTAAGTAATGCTCTCCGACAGCTCTTTCTGATCTTTCCTCTTCGATGAACGCTTGGACGTCTGCCGTAGGCTGGTAGACTGTTTTTTCGGTTGTGCCAAAATAAAGCTGATAAAAGCGACGACTTACTTCCTGACGTAGTTTTTCTGCTTGATCAAATAACAACCAGGGTGATCGGGGATCTTTGGTACCCGCGACATAGGTCTGTTTGGCATTGGCCTCTCTTTGTGAGTTGGGTGGATGCGAAGCGTACATAGCCGGTATAGCCTCTTGCTGGGTATCAAAGATTGCTTCAGGCCCCATCGCCGGCTCCTCTTGTTCGGGCAATAAGTTTTTCCACACATCCTGTTGATGATAAAAGATATCTTGGCTATACAATTGATGATCGCTCGCCTCAGACAGCTCACTTATGGCAGTATTCATGGAGAGGGAAGCGGGTTGTAAGCGAGCCAAGCCATGGATGATTGCGTCGCTACCCGTAACACTCACGGCAACGAGGTCAGCATTAAACTCCATTTGGCGAGATAGAGAAGCATACAGGAAGTTGAGCCCCTTATAAATCAAGATCAATACTTGCCTCACTACCCATACAAAAGCACTTAAAATAGCGGCGGGGATCATCGTCCGAATATCTAATTCCATGCCCCTAGCTAATAATTCATCCCATTTATCTCGCGTAAAGACCATATCATGGATGATCCGATTGGCCATGTAGACATAGCTGCCTAGTTTCATACTCCTTTGAGAAAAGTGGCCAAATTCATGCGCCAATACGGCTTTAAATTCACTCAGATTTAGACTGTTTACGAGTCCGAGCCCGATCAATAAGTTTTTACGCGTAGGAAAAAACAAACTCAAGATGGTACTATTGTAAAATACCATCGCATTGATTTCTTCATTGACAAAGACGCGCTTGGGAAAAGGAGCTCCAGTTTCTTTGGTCAGTTGGCGAATAAAGGCAAATAGTTTGGGTTGATCGGCATCAGTCAGCTCTACTCTGGCATGTTATTTGTATTTACTATCAAATTTTTGTTTAAACGTAGTAATACAGACTACCCTACCAGAG
>JBCAWW010000661.1:0-3857 GCA_038534415.1 Bacteroidota bacterium
TGCCGATTCGGCAGCAAATTGAGGCATGGAACAGGCTTTGATTCCCTAATAGTGTATTTCAATCAACAATTTACCACAACAGATAAAACATAAATCACGATGAAATTAGCAGTTAGAAACAATCGCCACTACCCCAGCTTCAATAGCTTATTAAACGATTTCTTTGGAGAAGAATTTGGCGTTTTTAACGGCGGAACAAATGTGCCGGCTGTCAACGTCAAAGAGGAGAATGAACAATTTGTCCTTGAGGTTTCTGCCCCTGGGCGTAAGAAAGAAGACTTCAA
Source organism: Bacteroidota bacterium (assembly GCA_038534415.1). Classification (GTDB taxonomy): domain Bacteria; phylum Bacteroidota; class Bacteroidia; order J057; family J057; genus JBCAWW01. The sequence goes on from JBCAWW010000661.1 coordinate 285, forward strand.
CATCAAATTGGACAACAAGACCCTCACCATCTCTTCAGAGTGGAAAGAAGAATCAACGGAAAATGACGAAAAAGCAAAATACAGCCGTCGCGAGTTTCGCTATGGTAGCTTTAGTCGCTCCTTCAGTCTTCCTCAAACAGTGGATGGCGAAAAAATCAACGCCCGCTACGATCATGGCATCTTATTCTTGACTCTTCCTAAGAGAGAAGAAGCACAGGAAAAAGGGACTCGCCTGATCGAGATTAGCTAGGGCTTAGTATAAAGAGTCAATACTTACGAAGGATCTTTGGTGGCCTCGTGCCGAGAACGATAGAGTAGAGCAATGGATGAGGAGTGACCCTCGTGCCGAGAACGCCAAAGCTCCTTCGCTGACTCAGTTTAATCAATGAATTCGACGCGTCATAGGACGCATAGTATAAATTTTTGAAGCAAGCATAGTGATCGGTATATGTGGCTGCGCTAGCAGCTAACCGATGAATGTTTTGTGATGTATTTAGGGTTTTTGTAGTAGTGGCCGGGATTGTCTGTAGGGCAGTCCCGGTTTTTTTTATGGTACGCGTTCCAAATCCCAAAACATTTCGATATCGATATGGCGTACTACTGCGGTATCAGTAAAATAAGTACCTCCTCCCATAAAATATTGTTGTTTATACTCATTTTGGTACTTCAAAAATTTACAATCCCAACTACCCAGTTCAGGCAGGAAAATTCCTGAGGGGATCCGAATCTCTATGTTATCTCGATCTATGTGTTGCCAGGTGGTCTGGTAGCTAGAGTCTGTCTCAAAGACAGCCGTACCATCAGCCGCAAAATCAATCGTCCACCTAGGGAAAGGGTCGGAGATAGGATGATGAAAAGAATAACCAAAAATAGGACTATATCGGGCATGACCATTGACCCTCAGATACCAACGACCGTGGAGCTGCGCTTGCAAATCAGGTATAGGATCTGGCGTACAGGAACTTGTCAAAAGTGCCAAGACGAGGAAAGACAAATAAAAAGCTTTCATAATCAGACAAAAAGGTGTTTTGAATTTGCCAGCCCCTTCATATCTTAACTATGAAAAGTAATATCAAAACATTGACTATGAAATCAAAACAGATTATCAGTCTTTGGGTGATTTTACTTGTGTTGGGAGGGAAGGGGCTGGCCCAAACCTCAAGTGACACTCCAGAGCAAAAACCAGCTCCCTTTTATGCAATCGTAGAATTGGGAACTGGTTTTGACGCCAATTTCCACTGCCGATACCCTGAATTTGTCAGTAATCTTGGTCTCGGTTTACGATTGGGGCCGCATTTTGGCCTCGGTATCAATCATCATTTCACCGCGGGTGTTTCTCGTTGGTCATATTATGATTTTCGCCTCAGAGGCCTGAGTTTGCATGCTTTTTATCGTTGGCGCCAATGGCGATTGACGGCCCAAGCTGGCAAAGTCAATCATTATGAAGATGGTTGTAATCGAGAAGTCAGCGGTTTTTACTTCAGCATGAATCAGCAGGGATTTAATCCTTACTTTCGGCTTTCGGCAAGCTTTCATCCCAATCGCTTCCTCTATTTCTGGCTAGCATATCTTCAAACTCCCTATCTCCAAGGCAACTTCACCTATTTTAGCAGTTCTGCCTATGGTAGAGGACTGGCTCCGTTTAGAGCCAAATCCGCTCAGTTTGGGGTTGGCTGGTATTTTGGACGCTAGTACTTTCGCCAACGAGTTCGGTAGACTTGGTTTTGGTATTGAGCCTCTAGGATATATACTCCTTCGGAGAACGCTTGGGTCTCTAGCTTGCAGCTTTTGCTGAAGGCGGCAATTACTTGATTGCTGACCCGCTTGCCATTCTCGTCATAGACACAGAGTAACATCTTATCTTGTATAAGGGGAAAGGAAAGAATGAGGTTCTCTTCCTGGTTTTTGGCTTCTAATGGAAAATAAAGGGAGAGACTTCGCCAAGCAACGTGATTGCTAACTTTTTGCACGCCATCTGGCCAAACGGCTTTTACTCGATATCGCGCGCTAGGCCAAGGAGCCTCGTCTACAAATATCAGTGGCTCGTCCACTTTGACTCGCTTGATTGCTTGGAAGCTGCCATTGATCTTGGCCCGTTCTACGACCCAGTATTTGGGCTTGACATCAGCCCTGGCTTCCCAACTCAAAAATACTTTGTTGTTGAGACCGATATGTTGGCTCAACACGATTTGCGGTGATTTGTCCCCGACTGAGCGTTCGCCGGAGGCATAGGTAAAAGGTAATAAAAGAAGAAAGCATAACAGAGAACCGGTCGCAGCAAGGTGAAAAAGGGATAATCTGCGCATGGGGTTCTTATTGAAATTTCAAGAACCGCATATGCTGCAAGTTGAAAAAACGTTTTTTGTACTGGAACTTACGCCCGCTGTTTTAAGTGCTGGAGCAAGAATGGCTGCCTCCCTGAAAGCCTAGCACTTTTTGGCATCTCAATGCCCTGATTTACAACATCAAAGAAAGCCTTCAGCTCCCTGATATTTTGCATTCAAGACCTTATTCTTGGCCCTCTCTTTGCGCGACTATGGTCTCGAGAGCGGTATAAAATTCTTCTCCATATTTACGAACCAAAGCACTCTTGGTAAACTCAAAGACCTTGATCCCTTTTGCTTCCCCATTATTGCAGGCGTCGGAGCAAATATCCCAGCGATCGTAGTTGATCGCATCAAAATCTTTATAAGCCGTAATGCGGATTGGGTAGAGATGACAGGAAACTGGCTTTTGGAAATCAATTTTGCCATCGGCCCAAGCTTGCTCTATGGCACAAAGCGCTAGTCCTTTTTCATTGAAAGTAACATAAGCACACTCTTTGCCCTTTACCAATGGAGTCGAATATTCACTCGTGAAATCTAATATGTATTTGCCTTGCTCGGCTACCGCTTTTTTTCCCTCTTTACGCATATAGGGCTCCACTTGCTCATAGATTTGATCCATGATCTCCAATTCTGCGCTGTCCAAAGGCGCTCCCAAATCTCCCTCTACACAGCAGGCACCTTTGCATTTGAGCAGATCGCAGGCAAACTTCTCCTCAACGACCTCACCACTTACCAGTTTATCTCCAATTTGGATAACTCCTTCAAATGCACTTCTTTTCTTCTTGCGGCCCATAGGGAACATCTGATTTATCTTTTCGTACTTTTGTAAAGGTACATAAATGACCCGACACCTTTTTTTTTAGCACCATCAAAAACACACTAAAGATGCAAAAGACATTATTTTTATGTCTGACCCTACTATGGGTTGGACTAAGCTCGCTTACTGCTCAATCTGGCAATGATCTCGTCGCGAAAGTCGATCAGCTCGAAAGCCAAGCCCAAGCCAAACTAGCCGCAGATCAAAATAGAGAAGCCGAAGCGCTACTAGATGATGCCATCCAGTTGATGCCGCTGAGAGCCAGCCTTTATCATCATCGTGCCTTTGCCCGCCTAGAACGCAAAAACATAGACGGTATGTTTGATGATTTGTATAAAGCGGTGCGGCTCGATCCCGAAAATCCTCAATATTACTATTGGCGGGGGTATTTTCTAAATATGGCTCGCAAAGACGAAGATGCCATCAAGG